>NZ_JBWKZM010000010.1:0-126338 GCF_059424465.1 Simplicispira sp. GW247-4R2A
CTGCGCTCCTTGGCGGTTTTGCTGCGCCAGGCCGGCCAGGCAGCGTTGGCGGCGGCTATGGCGGCTTGGGCATCCTGGGGGCCGAGGTTGGCGACGTCCACGAGCTTGGCGCCGGTGGCGGGGTCATGGACGGCGAAGCGGCTGGCGCCGGCGATCCACTCTCCGTTGATGAGGGCGTCGGTCTTGAGGAGGGTTGGGTCTTTGAGGGTGGCGAGAGGCGAGGTCATGGGGGTTTCACTCCGGGGAAAAATGCAAACGGTAAAGACAAAGAGCGCAGGCGGGTGTCACGCAGGCGGTCTTTGCCAAGAGGGTAGAAGTTCTGAATGAATTTTGGTTCTAGCGCTTGACTGGAAAGCGCTGATAGCTATCAAAAATATAGCTTTCTGTGGCGTGAAAACGCGGTGTACGGTCATTGATCAATGATGCGCCGGGCAAAGTGTTCCAAGTAGTCCATCAACTGGTTGGCCCCGTCCATGGCGTGGGCTTCGTTCCCGGTGGCAATGCCTTGCGCCAGGTGCATGTGGGCACGCGCGCCTTCGGTCACATCGCCCTCGTGCTGGTAGGCGTACCAGAAGCGGCGGCATTGCACGATGAGCGGGGCCACGCACTTCACGGCGGAATGGTTCTGGCTGGCCTGGTGTACGACGATGTCGAGCTGGTGGTCGGCCAGCATGTAGTCGTCCAGGTCGCCGCGCTCGGCAGCCTGCACCATGGCCTCGCCGCAGCGCAGGATGGCAGCGCGCTGGGGTGCGGTGGCGCGGCGGGCTGCGCAGGAGGCGATCAGGCGTTCGAGCGCGCGGCGTGTCTGGATCACATCCAGATGGTCGGCCAAGTCGATGTTGGATACCTGTAGCCCTCGGCGTGGCAACTGCACGATCAGCCCGATAGACACCATGCGCAAGAGCGCCTCGCGCACTGGTGTGCGGCCCAGGCCGGTGTGTTCGGTGATGTCGGCTTCCACCACCGGGCTGCCGGGTTGAAGCGCGAGCGTGGAGATCATTGCTTCGATGGTGTCGTAGGCCACGTCGGCGGCACGCCGTTTGGGCAGCAGGGCGCTTGGGATCGATGTGGGCATGTCGGCGATGTTCATCGTGGTGTTCCCTGGTCGGATGGTAGGTCTGCCAAGGCCATGATGTCATGCCACAGCCCAACCGGGACTGCTATGCCCTGGCGTGCACTGGCCTCCCGGGCGGCAAAGCGCCGCTGCGAAGGCAGGCGCGCGCCCTGCGCGGTGATGGAGTCCAGCAGCTGTTCCGCGCGCGCCGTTTGTGCCTCGCTGTCGCCACCTGCAAAAGTGGCGGGATCAAAGGCCAGCACCAGTTCCCCGTGGCATGGCGCCACGCCTGCGCCGTCGTCAAACGTGAGCGACTCGCGGCTGGTCCAGTCGCCAATCAGGGCGCCCGCCATCAACTCCACCATGGTGGACAGCGCCGATCCCTTGTGCCCGCCAAAGGCGAGCATCGCCCCGCGCGCCACGGCGACAGGGTCGGTGCTGGGCTCGCCATCGGCATCCACGCCGCAGCCTTCGGGCAGCGACTGGCCAGCCCGGCGATGCAGTTCCAGGTCGCCGCGTGCGATGGCGCTGGTGGCAAAGTCGAATACGTAGGGATTGGGGCCGGGGCGGGGCCAACCGAAGGCGATGGGGTTGGTGCCAAAAAGCGGTTGGCTACCGCCTGCGGGCGCCACCCAGGCATGGCTGGGCGTGAGGGCCAGGGCCGCGAGGCCGTGCGCGGTAATGGCTTCGATCTCGGGCCACAGGGCCGAGAAGTGAAAGCAATGGCGAATGACGAGGGCGCCCAGGCCGTGGCGGCGCGTGGCCTCGACCAACGCCGGCAGGCCGCGCTCGAAGGCGAGCGGTGAAAAGCCGAACTGCGCATCCACCTGGACGATGGGGCTGCCGGTAGCGCGCACGGTGGGCTCTGCATCGAGCCGTACCTTGCCCGCGCGCACAGCATCGGCACAGGTGATTAGGCGGTACACGCCGTGCGACTGGCAGGCGTCGCGCTGGCCGGAGACGATGACCTTGGCGATGGCTTGGACATGGGCATCACTCAGGCCCATGCGCGCCAGGGCGCTCTGGACGATGCCTGTCAGTTCCGCTTCGGGAACCTGCACCATGGCGGGGGAATCGGCGGACGCAGAGGTCATATCTGAGGAACACTTTCGTGAGTGGGTTCGCTGCCGGCGTCGGCCAGTGTGGCGATGCGTGCGGGGGAAAGCAGGTGCCGCGCGGGCTGCGGCGTCCAGCCGTACAGCACTTGCGCGGCCGCCCCGCAAATGCGGCCCTGGCAGGCACCCATGCCGCAGCGCGTGTGCAGCTTGGCGTCGATCCAGCTGCTGCGCTGCCGTAGCGCGCCGTGTGCCACGTCTTCGCAGCGGCAGACGAACGTGTCGGGCCGGGGCAGGGCAGCGAGGGCCTCGGCGCGCAGCGGAAAGTGGCGGTGCAGGGCATCGGCAAACGCATTCCAGTGCGCGAGCGGGTGTTGCAGGGCTTGCGCTGCTGCGGACTCGCCCGCTGCGGCATGGCCCGCGATGGCGCCTTGCAGCAGCGCACGTTCGCTGCCGCCAAAGCCCGTGCATTCACCGGCGGCGTAGATGCCGGGTACCGTGGTCTGCATCAGTGCATCGACCTGCAGGCCGTTGCGCGCACCGATGGCGCAGCCCAGCATTTGCCCCAGATGCGTGTTGGGCACCAGGCCAAAGCCGCAGGCGATGCGCTCGCACGCCAACTGCTCCACGGTGTTGCCGCGCTGCAGGCGCACGGCTTCCACCTGGGTGCTGCCCAGTGCCTCCAGTACCTGGGCGTTGGCGCGCAGGCCGGGGTGCAGCAGCGTGGGTGCCTGCCAGGCCTTGGCAGGCCAGCGAACCAGTTGCGCAGCGAAGGCGGCGAGGGCGCCCCAGGACGCCATTTCGGCCACGCGCAGCACCTGCGCGCCGGCCTTGCGCGCCGTGTTCGCTGCCGCCAGCAGCAGCGGGCCGGTGCCCGCAACGACGATGCGCTGGCCGCGCACGTTCAGCCCTGCCTTGATGAGGGCTTGCAGGCCGCCTGCGCCGGTGACGCCGGGCAGCGTCCAGCCGGGGAAGGGCAGCAGCAGCTCGCGCGCGCCGGTGCAGAGGATCAGGCGGCTGGCGTGCTGCGTCCAGCCGCGCGTGGCGTTCTCCAGAATCAGGGCGGCTGCGTCGTCCGCGCTGGCGCGGTCGCCCAGGCCCACCACGCGGGTGCCGCTCAGGATCTCGATGTTGGTGTGGCGCGCCAAAGCCTGGCGGTGCTGGCGTGCCAGCGGCGGCAGTTGCACGCCGGGGCCATCGCGCCAGATCTGCCCGCCGGGCGCGGGGTTGTCGTCCACGACGGCGATGCGCATACCGCTCGGCGCCGCCGCCAGCGCCGCCGCCATGCCGGCCGGGCCAGCGCCAACGATGAGCAGGTCGCAGCGTGTGGGTGTTGTCATGGTCATGCTGCACCTGCGGGTTGTGAGGCGCTGGTGGTGATGTGCATGCCGTCCTCGCAGACCGTCTGGCAGGCCAGGCGCTCGCGGCCGTTGATGAGCACGCGGCATTCGTGGCACACGCCCATGCCACACAGCGGTGCGCGCCACTGGCCGCTGACGGACAGGCGCGTGCAGCCCGGTGGTTGCTGCGCGAGGGCGGCGGCCACGCTGCTGCCTGCGGGCACGCGCACAAGCACACGCGCCGCACCCACCTGCACTTCGACCATCGCTGCGGTGTTTTTCATGCGGCGCACTCCTGCACAAACCGGGTGGCTGCGTAGGGCGCCGGGTCTATGGGCGCCGCCGTACCCAGCATGCTGGAGGCAATCAAACGGGCCGTGGCGGGGGCCGTGGTCACGCCCAGGCCTTCGTGTCCTACCGCCAGCCACAGGTGCTCGCGCTCTGGGTGCCGGCCGATGATGGGCAGACCGTCCGGCGTGGCGGCGCGAAAACCTGTCCAGGTGCGGATCGCGTTGCGCTCGGCCAGTGACGGCACGTACTCGATAGCGCGCCGCAGCATGCGTGCCAGCACGGCGTTGTCGACGGCCGGCTCCAGCGTGTCGAACTGGCGCGATGATCCCAGCAGCCACTGGCCCGTGGGGCGGGGCTGCAGGTTGAAGGCGACGGAGGTGCCTTCGGTCTGGTGGGCGTTTTTGACGTAGCCCAGCTCCACCAGTTGGTGGCGCACGGTGGCGCTGCCCCGGTCGGTAATCGCCAGGTGCCCTTTCTTGGGGCGTATGGGCAGCTCGGGGCAAAACTGCGTGGCATGGATGCCAGCGGCCAGCAGCACGGCGCCGCCGTCGCGCACGCTGCCGTCGCTGCAGTGCACACGGCGGCCTTCAATGCGGCTGGCGTGCAGTGCCTCGACCTGGATAGGGGTTGCGGCACGGCCCAGCAGCCATTCGGCAGCGTTGGGGGCGTAGACCATGCTGTCGCCGCCTACCCGCAGGGCGCCATGCAGGCCGGGGCGCAGCACGGGCTCCAGTGCGGCCAATTCGCGGGCACTGAGCAGTTCGCAAGCAATGCCATGGGCCTGCAGGCGTGCGCGCTTGTGCTCGGCCTCTTGCATTTCCTCTGCATCGGCCGCGACCCACAGGGTGCCGCATTGTGTGAAAGCAGTGCTTGGCGCCTCGGCTGCCATGCGCGGCGCCCAGGTGTGCCACTGGGCGAGCGAGGCCTGGCTGAGCGCCAGTTCGGCCGGGTTGTCGTCCATCACCACCAGGTGGCCCATGCCGGCGTTGGTGGCGCCGCCCAGGCGCGCGTCGAGCACCAGCACGCGCTGGCCCGCATTGGCCAGGGCATGGGCGCAGGCCGCGCCGACCATGCCGGCGCCGATGACGATCACGTCGTAAGTGGTCATGCGGGCTTTAGAGCTGAATGCCCCAGCCAAACGGGTCGTCCCGCTCGATCAGCAGCGTGGCTTCGGCGCTCATGAAGGCGCGGCCGCGCAGCGTGGGGATGAGCTGGTCGCCCTCCATGGCATAGCTGGCTTCGAATTGGCTGCCAATGATGCTGGCCTGGCGCCATACCTGGCCGGGCTGCAGCTTGCCGTCCGCCGCCAGGCAGGCAAGCTTGGCGCTGGTGCCGGTGCCACAGGGCGAGCGGTCGTAGGCGCCGCCGGGGCAGAGCACGAAGTTGCGGCTGTCGGCCTGCGCGTCGTCGGCGAACAGCTCGATGTGGTCAATCAGGCCACCGTCGCTGCCGCGCACACCTTGCACCTCCAGCGCCTTTTGTACGGCGAGGGCAAAGGCGGTGAGCGTGGCGAGGTTGTTGCTCTCCACGCGCTGCTGGTGCGCCGTGACCAGGAAGAACCAGTTGCCGCCCCAGGCCACGTCGCCGGTCACCGGGCCATAGCCCGGCACTTGCAATGTCATATGGTGGTGCAGGCGGCGGGCCGGCACGTTGCGCACGCTGACCGAGCCGTCGTCGTGCAGCGTGGTCTGCACCGTGCCCACGGGTGTCTCGATGCCGTGCACACCCGGCTGGATGCGGCCCAGATAAGCCAGCGACGCCACGAGGCCAATGGTGCCGTGCCCGCACATGCCCAAGTAGCCGCTGTTGTTGAAGAACACCACGCCGGCGGCGTTGCGCGCATCCACGGGCGGGCACAGCAGGGCACCCACGATCACGTCGTTGCCACGAGGCTCCAACACGGTGGCGGTGCGCCACTGGTCGTGCTGCGCCGCCAGCAGAGCGCGGCGCTCGGCCATGCTGCCATTCCCCAGGTCGGGGAAGCCGTCCACCACCAGCCGCGTGGGTTCGCCGCCGGTATGGGAGTCGATGATCTTGATGCGTTGCATGGAAACAATCCAAAAAAATGGCCTGCAGATCGTGCAGGCCATGAAACCCCGTAAATCACCGGGGTTGGAGACGACCGTTAATTTCTACAGTACTCAATAGCTGGCGAGTGGCACGGGCACAGCGTTGCGGAAGGTGCTGACGGTGATGGGGGCCTGCTTCAGATTGCCCTTGGCATCGTACGCGTAGGTTCCCGCAACGCCCTTGTAGCTGTTGGCATACATGTATGCACCGACCTTTTGGGGATCAATCGAATCGGCCTTTTCCATGGCGTTGCCGATCAGCATGGTCTGGTCGTAGTACGAGGCGGCGTAGGCATCAGGATCGCGCTTGAAGTGCGCCTTGTACTTGGCCTTGAAGGCTGCGCCAGCGTCGATTTTGTCCAGCATGGTGCCGCCCTGGGCGCAGAACACGGTGTCGTTCACGGCATCGCCGCCGAGCTTGCCCACTTCCGGGCTGCACAGCGTGTCGCCGCCGAGCAGCTTGGCTTTCATGCCCAACTGCTTCATCTGGCGTGCCATGGGGGCTGCCTGCGGAGCGTAGCCACCGAAGAAGATGGCTTCGGGCTGCTTGGCCTTGAGGTTGGTCAGGATGGCGAGGAAGTCGGTCGACTTGTCGGTGGTGAATTCCTGGCCGACGATATTGAGGCCCAGCTTCTTGGCTTCCTTGGAGAATTCGTCGGCAACGCCCTGGCCAAAGGCCGTGCGGTCGTCGATGACGGCGACGTTCTTCACCTTCATCACGTTGGCGGCGTAGGTGGCCATGTTCGAGCCGATCTGCGTGTCGCTGGCGATGATGCGGAACAGGTTCTTGTAGCCGTTGTCGGTCACCTTGGGGTTGGTGCCCACGGTGGACACCATGGTGCCGCCCTGGCTGTAGACACGCGATGCCGGAATGGCCACGCCGGAGCAGTAGGGGCCCATGACGAATTTCACGCCATCGTCGACGAACTTCTGTGCCACGCTGACGCCCGAGCGCGCGTCGCACTGGTCGTCTTCGGAGTCGAGTTTGAACTCAAGGGTCTTGCCGCCGACCTTGATCTTCTTGGCGTTGAGTTCTTCCACCGCCATGCGCACGCCGTTCTCGTTGTCCTTGCCAGCAAAGGCGTTGGCGCCAGAGAGCGGACCGCTGTGGCCGATGGTGACGACCTGGGTCTGCGCTTGGGCCGGGCCGGCGAAGGCGAGGGCGACGAGGACCGCGGTACTGGAAATGGCAAATTTCATCGGAAATCCTTTCGTTGAGAATCTTTCAGGATACAGACAGTATTCGGTCAGCATTCATTTTTAGAGCTTTCATTAGAAATGCTTTTACTGGTGAAGCGCTGATCACCCCGCCGAGCTTCAGGCGATGGACTGGTACTTGGCCGGGCGCGTCTCCAGCGCTCTTTTCACGATGCGTTCGATGAATGCACGCTCCTCGCCCACCAGGGGCATGCGGGGAAGGCGCATGTGCTCAGTGCCCGTGCCCGCCAGAAGGTCAATCAGCTTGAGGTTTTGCACCAGCTTGGCGGATACGTCCAGGTGCAACAGCGGTGTCATCCACTGGTAGAGCTTGAGGGCTTCGCCGTACTGGCCGGCCTTCATCAGCTCGTACAAGGCCACGGTTTCACGGGGGAAAGTGCAGCCCACGCCTGCCAGCAAGCCGTCACAGCCCAGCGCCAGACCTTCAAAGGCCAGGTCGTCCACGCCCAGGAACAGCTGGAAGCGGTCGCCCAGCGCCAGACGCAGGTCGGTGATGCGGCGAATGTCGCCACAGCTTTCCTTGATGGCCACGACCCATTCGCAATCGGCCAGCTCGGCGAAGTGCTCGGGTTTGAGGTCGACGCGGTAAGCGATGGGGTTGTTGTAGACCATGACGGGCTTCTTGGCCGCCTCGGCGATGGCTCGGACGTTGGCGATGGCTTCGCGCGCATCGGCCACGTAGATGACCGAGGGCATGACCATGTAACCGTCTACACCCAGAGCATTGGCGCCCTGGACAAAACGCAGAGCTTCGCGGGTGGAGGTTTCCGACACATTGGCCAGCACGGGGATACGGCCCTTGGAAGTTTCTATGGCAATGCGCGTGACTTCGAGCTTTTCTTCCAGCGTCAGCGTGCTGAACTCGCCCAGCGAGCCGCAGGTGACGAGGCCATGGATGCCATTGCGGATCTGGAAATCGATGTGGCGGGCCGTGCCTTGCGCATCAATGCTCTCGTCGGCGTGGAACTTGGTGGTGACGGCGGGGAAGATGCCTTGCCAGCGGGGATTGCTCATGAGGACTCCGGGACTGAAGAATTTGGGGAGGAAAACGGCGCTTGCGTGCGCAGGAGGAAATCACGTATGCAGCAAATATATTAGAAAGATATCAAAATGCATACAAGGGTTTTCCCTGGATGGTGGCCGTGTGTGCCGTCGCCCACCGTGACAGACCGAAAAGCCGGCATCGCCTGGCATCGCTTTAAAATTACGGGTTGTCTCGCCTGCGCGCAGCGCGCGTCGCCCCCTTGATCCTTCCGCCGAGAACCACCCCATGACACGCCCCGCTTCCGTTGCCGACATTCGCAAGAGCTTTCTGGATTTTTTTGTGTCCAAGGGCCACACCATCGTGCCTTCCAGCTCGCTGGTGCCCGGCAACGACCCGACGCTGATGTTCACCAATTCGGGCATGGTGCAGTTCAAGGATGTGTTCCTGGGCACCGACAGCCGGCCCTACAAACGGGCGGTATCGGTCCAGGCCTGCCTGCGCGCTGGCGGCAAGCACAACGACCTGGAGAACGTGGGCTACACCGCGCGCCACCACACTTTCTTCGAGATGCTCGGCAACTGGAGCTTTGGCGACTACTTCAAGCGGGAATCGCTGAAATGGGCCTGGGAGTTGCTGACCGAGGTGTACCAGCTGCCGCCCGAGCGCCTGCTGGCCACGGTGTACCAGGAGGACGACGAGGCCTACGACATCTGGACCAAGGAGATCGGCCTGCCGCCCGAGCGCGTCATCCGGATTGGCGACAACAAGGGCGGGCGCTACAAGTCTGACAACTTCTGGATGATGGCCGACACCGGCCCCTGCGGCCCCTGCAGCGAAATCTTCTACGACCACGGCGACCACATCCCCGGTGGCCCTCCGGGCAGCCCGGACGAAGACGGCGACCGATTCATCGAAATCTGGAACAACGTGTTCATGCAGTTCGACATGGCCGAAGACGGCTCGGTCACGCCGCTGCCCGCGCCTTGTGTGGACACCGGCATGGGCCTGGAGCGCCTGGCCGCGATCCTGCAGCATGTGCACAGCAACTACGAAATCGACCTGTTCGACGCGCTGATCAAGGCTGCCGCGCGCGAGACGGGTTGCGGCGACCTCGCCAACCCCTCGCTCAAGGTCATTGCCGACCACATCCGCGCCACGGCTTTCCTGGTGGCCGACGGCGTCATTCCCGGCAGCGAAGGGCGCGGCTACGTGCAGCGGCGCATCGTCCGCCGCGCCATCCGCCACGGCTACAAGCTGGGCAAGAAGACGCCGTTCTTCCACAAGCTGGTGGCCGACCTGGCAATTCTGATGGGCGACGCCTACCCCAAGCTGCGCGAGCAGGAGGCTCGCATCACCGAGGTGCTCAAGGCCGAGGAAGAGCGCTTCTTTGAAACGCTGGCCACGGGCATGGACATCCTGGATGCGGCCTTGCAGGGCGGGGTGCAGCAATTGCCGGGCGACGTGGCTTTCAAGCTGCACGACACCTATGGCTTTCCGCTCGACCTCTCTGCCGATGTGTGCCGCGAGCGCGGCCTCACGGTGGACGAGGCCGGCTTTCACGCCGCCATGGACAAGCAAAAAGCCCAGGCCCGCGCCGCCGGCAAGTTCAAGATGGACAAGGCGCTCGACTATGCCGGCGAGGTGAACCAGTTCACCGGATATGAGCAGCTTTCGGAAACTGCAAAAATCGTAGCTATCTACGTAGATGGGACAAGCGCTGCGGCCCTAAAAACGGGTCAGAATGGCGTGGTGGTGTTGAACAGCACGCCTTTCTATGCCGAGAGCGGCGGCCAGGTGGGCGACCAGGGGGTGCTCACCAGCGGTTCGGCCCGCTTTGCGGTGGACGATACGCAGAAGATCCGCGCCGACGTTTTTGGCCACCACGGCACGCTCGCCGAAGGCAGCCTGAACGTCGGCGACAGCGTGCAGGCGCAGGTGAACGCGCAAGTGCGCGCCGCCACCATGCGCAACCACTCGGTCACCCACCTCATGCACAAGGCGCTGCGCGAAGTGCTGGGTGGCCATGTGCAGCAAAAGGGCAGCCTGGTCAACGCCGAGCGCACGCGCTTCGACTTTGCGCACAACGCGCCTGTGACGCCCGCGCAGATCCGCGACATCGAGCAGCGCGTGAACCAGGAAATTCTGGCCAACCAGGCGACGCAGGCGCGGGTGATGGACATTGAATCGGCGCAGAAGACCGGCGCCACCATGCTGTTTGGCGAAAAATACGGCGAAACGGTGCGTGTGCTCGACATCGGCAGCAGCCGCGAACTGTGCGGCGGCACCCACGTGCAGCGCACCGGCGACATCGGCCTGTTCAAGGTGGTGGGCGAGAGCGGTGTCGCCGCTGGCGTGCGCCGCATCGAGGCGGTGACGGGCAGCAACGCGCTGGCGTATCTGCAAACCCTGGAAGACACCGTGAACCAGGCCGCCGGCGTGCTGAAGTCGCCCGTGGCCGAACTCACCGGCCGCATCGGCCAGGCGCTGGAGCATGCGCGCGCGCTGGAAAAGGAAGTCGCCGCGCTCAAGGGCAAGCTCGCTTCCAGCCAGGGCGACGAATTGCTCGGCCAGGCGGTGGAGGTCAAGGGCCTCAAGGTGCTGGCGGCCGTACTGCCCGGCGCCGACGCGAAGACGCTGCGCGACACCATGGACAAGCTCAAGGACAAGCTGAAGACGGCCGCCATCGTGCTCGCAGCCGTCGAGGGCGGCAAGGTGCAGATCGCCGCTGGCGTGACGCCGGACGCGATGGGCCGCGTCAAAGCCGGCGAGCTGGTGAACTTTGTCGCCAGCCAAGTCGGCGGCAAAGGCGGCGGCAAGCCCGACATGGCCATGGCGGGCGGTACGGATGCGGCGGGCGTGCCTGCCGCCCTGGCATCGGTGGCGGGCTGGGTCGAGGCGCGCCTGTAAAACGGCGTGGCGCCGGCTTGGCCGCCGGCCACGGGCGGTGTTGGAAGGCGCTATTTAAAATATAGCGCTTGACGCAGCATGGATAAGCGCTGAGGGCCAAAAACCCTAAAAATCAGCTTAGAAAAGCTCGACGTCTTCGTTGCTCACCTTGGCCGTCAGTTGGCCGCCGCTGATCAGGTCGTCGTAGTAGCACACGCGGTTGCGGCCGTTTTCCTTGGCGTAGTACAGCGCCTGGTCGGCCTTGCCCAATATTTCCACGGGGGCACCGGTGTCGGTGGACACGAAGCCCAGGCTCACCGTGATCCGGCCTACCTGGGGGAACGGGTACGACTCCACCGAGGTGCGAAAGCGATTGAAGACGCGGTGCGCTGTCTCCAGCGTGGTCGAGCGCAGCAGCACCACGAACTCTTCGCCACCGAAGCGGAAAATGCGGTCGTGGCTGCGAAAAGAGTTGCGCAGAATGTTGGCCACCAGGATCAGCACCTCGTCGCCGTACAAGTGGCCAAAGCGGTCGTTGACCAATTTGAAGTGATCGATGTCCACCACCGCCAGCCAATGCTGGGTGCCTGCCGTTGGACTCGCGCGGGGGTCCATGGTGCCATCGGGGCGCAGATGGGGCCGCGTCTCGGACGGCGCACTACCGGCTTGCCGGGCAAACTGCTCATCAAAAGTCTTGCGGTTGAGCAAGCCGGTCAGCGCGTCGCGCTCGCTGTAGTCGAGCAGGCTTTGGTAATTTTGGTAGACCTGAAGGATGCCGGTAATGACATGGAGCTTTTGCGCCGAGAACGGGCGCGACTGGGTGATTTCAAGGCAGCTCGTCACCTTGTCCTGCGCCCAGACCGGGAGCCACAGCCGGTAGCGCCCCTTGCCCAGGGTCGATTGCGCGCTGCCCTCATGCCGGGCAATGCACTCTTGCAGCGCGGGCAGTTCACTGAGTGGCACCCGGTGCGGGTCGTGTGCAGCGTCCATGGTGGCCGACAACCAGCGCCCGTTCTCCAGCCAGGTGCGCGGGCGCACGTGCAGTGCGTCATTGCAGGAAAACACCTCCAGCGCGCGCACGTCCAGAATTCCAGCCAACTCTTGCAGCGTGGACAGCACCGAAACTTCGAGCCGCAAGTGGTCGCGGTGCCCGGTCATTTCCACCAGGTTTTGCAGGATCGGGGAAATGGTCAAGGCAAGAGCTCCTTTGCGTCAGGCGTGGCGCAAAAATACCAAATCCCACACCCCATGCCCCAATTTCAGGCCGCGGTTCTCGAACTTGGTGAGCGGCCGATAGGCCGGTTGCGGCGCGTAGCCTGGTGCGGTGTTGGTCAGCAGCGGCTCGGCAGAGAGCACTTGCAGCATTTGCTCGGCATAAGGCTGCCAGTCGGTGGCGCAGTGCAAATAGCCGCCAGGCGCCAGACGCGAGGCCAGCCGCGCCACCAAAGCGGGCTGGATGAGGCGGCGTTTGTGGTGCTTTTTCTTGTGCCAGGGGTCGGGAAAGAAAATGTGCACGCCGGCCAGGCTGCCGGGCGCGACCATGTGCTCCAGCACCTCGACGGCGTCGTGCTGGACGATGCGGATATTGGTCTGCCCCTGCTCGGCAATGCGCTTGAGCAGGGCCCCCACACCGGCCTCGTGCACTTCGCAGCAAAGGAAGTTGTCTTGCGGCCGCACGCTGGCAATGTGGGCCGTGGCCTCGCCCATGCCAAAGCCGATCTCCAGGATGAGCGGGGCGCTGCGCCCAAACACGGCGGCTGGCTCCAGCGTTGATTCCCGGTAGGGCACCAGCAGTTGCGGGCCCAGGCTCTCAAAGGCCCGCGCCTGCGCCGCTGTGGTGCGGCCAGCACGGCGCACAAAGCTCTTGATGGTTTTGGGATAGGCAACGCCAGGCGGAGCGCCGACGATTGCAGTATCTGGAACGTGTGGTGTCACGGGGTGGGATTGTAGAGAGCGCGCCAGGCCATCACCCAGTGTGCCAGTGCATCCGCGACGCGGGTTTGCGTTGGAACAGGGGGCAAGTCCAAGGTTTCCGCTGCGCGTTGCAGCGCTTTCAGCGGTGCAGAGGTGTCCAGCGGTGGCGCGCCATGTTGCTTGGAGAGTTTCTCGCCGTCGGCACCGCGCACCAGCGGCGTGTGCAGATAGCGCGGGGTGGGGAGGCCGAGCGCCGCCTGCAGCAGCATCTGGCGCGGCGTGTTGTCGGCCAGGTCTTCGCCGCGCACCACATGGGTGATGCCCTGGGCGGCGTCGTCCACCACCACGGCGAGCTGGTAGGCCCACAGGCCGTCGGCGCGCTGGAGGACGAAGTCGCCCACCTCGGTGGGCACGTTCTGCGTTTGCAAGCCCAGGCGGCGGTCGGTCCATGTCAGCAGGTTGTTTGCTATTGAAAAACTAGCTGTTCGCGCTTGTCCACATTGCGTTAACTGCCATTTTGACCAATATTTTTCACAGGCAAAGCGCCAGGCGCGCGGTGCACGGCCCTGCAGGCCGGTGCGGCATGTACCGGGGTAGGGCAGGGGGTGGTGGCGCGTCGGGATGCGACCCGCCGCCGCGTGCGCCGCAGCAATGTCGGCGCGCGAACAAGCGCAAGGGTAGGCCAGGCCCGAGCGCACCAGCGCGTCGAGCGCTTGTTGGTAGGCGGCGGTGTCCTGCGACTGCCACCGCGGCGCCTCGTCGGCCTGCAGGCCGAGGTCGGCGAGCTGGCGCAACAGGGTCTCACCCGCTTGTGGGCTGCAGCGGGGGGTGTCCACGTCTTCGATGCGCACCAGCCAGCGGCCGCCAGCGGCGCGCGCATCAAGCCAGCTGGCCAGCGCCGCTACCAGGGAACCTGCGTGCAGCACGCCGGTGGGGGAGGGGGCAAAGCGGCCCACGTAGGCGACCATGCTCAGAGAGGGCAATGGTTTTCGTGATCGATGCGTGCGTGCAGACTTCGTCGGCGCTCTTTTACGCCACGGCAAGCGCCAGCTCCAGCCCGGAGATAAACGCGTCTTCCACGCGGTGGCCCAGGCACCAGTCGCCGCACATGCCCAGCGCTTCGGCGGCGTTCCAGACATGGCTGCAACCGAGCGGCTCCAGTGTTTGCGCCTGCTCCCAGCACACGGCGTGGGCGTAGTCGGGTTCGGCGTGGATGCCGGTGATTTCGGCAAACGCCTTGAGCAGCTTGCCTTTGACGCGCTGCTCATCGTCGTGCAGGTGCTCGCGCGACCATTCGGGGCTGGCCTGCACCGTCCAGCGCTCGACTTCGCTGCGGCGTGGCTTGGACGATTCGCGCGCCAGCCAGGCCACGCGGTGGTGGGTGCTGCGCGCGGCGCTCCATTGCGGCCCCAGCGTGGTGAGCCCCGGGCGCACGGCCTGGGGGTAGGCGAGCATCAAAGTCCAGCAAGGGGCGGTGCGCACGTCGGCCACCGCGGCGGCCAGGCCGGCATCGAGGTTGCTGGCGCGCAGCAAGGCGGCGGCGTGCTCGGCTGGCTGGGCCAGCAGCACGGCGTCAAAACCAGCGAACACCTGCGCTCCACCGTCGCTCGTGCTGGTGCGCACTTGCCAGCCGCGCGCCTGTACGCGGTCGTGCTCGATGCTGTTGACGCGTTGCTCGGTGTGCAGACGTCCGGCCTGCACCAGTGGCTGCGCCCAGGCGGTCACCAGGTCTTCCATGCCGGGGCAGGCCACCCAGTGCGGCTCTGACACCGGCAGGCTGGCTGCCGCCACGCGGCCTGCGGCGTCGAGCACCCGGATGGCGTTGGCACCCCAGGGGCGGCATACCTGGGGTACGGTGGCCAACACCTCTTCGAACCGCGCATCACGCACGGTAAAGTATTGCGCGCCGGCATCAAAACTGCCAAACGGTGTTTGCAAGCTGGCCATGCGTCCGCCGGGACGGGCCGCTTTTTCAAACAGCGACACCTCATGGCCAGCTTGCACCAGCGTGCGAGCGCAGACCACGCCTGCCATCCCGGCACCCACGATTGCAAAATGGCGCGGAGCTGTTGCCGGTGCTGTTGGGTGGGCGCTGCGTTTGGGGCGAGATGCGGAAGTAGATTGGGTGCGCATGCGGTTCCTTGGTGCGGTATGGGGTAAAGCCACTCTAACGCAGCGCAGAGGCGCTGAATGCAATGCTTGCGTAGAGCCTGTGCGTGGTGTAGGTTCGGCGCACAGAAGCGCACTATGGCGCGCGGTGCAGCAGCGCTTCTTCGACCTTGCCTGCCAGTTGCGAGATGGCCAGCGCCGCGGGGCAGCCCGGCATTTGCAGCAGCAGCAACTGGCGCCGCATGACGGCCTCGCGCACACTGGGGTCCACCGGAATGTCGCTCAAGTGCATCAGCCGCATGGGCTTGCCCGATTCGGTGGTGACGAAGCGGTCCAGCACCTGCTGCAACTGGCTGGCAATGGCACGGCCATCGCCGGGGCGGGCCGCCTGGTTGACGATGAGGCGCACATGCTGGCGCTTTTGCTGCATCGCCAGCACCTTGATGGCAGCGTAGGCGTCGGTGAGGGAGGTCGGCTCAGGCGTGGCCACGATCAGCACTTCGGATGCCAGCGACACGGAAAACAGCACCACGTCGGAAATGCCGGCGCCGGTGTCGAGCAGGATCACGTCGTAGCGCGGCGCGAGCGTCTGGATGACACTCAGAAACTGGTTGCGCACCTCGGGGGTGAGACGCGAATACTCGACCATGCCGGAGCCCGCCAGCAGCACCGAAAAGCCCCCTGGGGCGGTGATGACTGCGTCGTCCAGGTTGGCTTTGCCGGTGAACACGTCGTGCAGCGTGATCTTGGGGTAGAGGTTGAGCACCACGTCAAGGTTCGCCAGGCCCAGGTCGGCGTCCAGTACCAGCACGCGCTGGCCGCGGCGGGTGAGCGCCGCCGCCAGATTGGCGGAGACAAAGGTCTTGCCAACGCCGCCCTTGCCGCTGGTGATCGCAATGATGCGCGCACCCGGCGTGCTGTTGGCGCCGGGCGCCGGGCCTGGGGCAGACGAAGGGGAGGATGGCGCTTCGCTCATCGTGAGCTTTCAGTGATCGATTGTGGCGTGCGCTTGCAGGAGCATGGCAATCTGCTGCAACCTGGCCCAGGGCCGCCGCGCACGGGCCGCCCTGCTGCACCGGCGGCGCCACCCTTCCCGCCGCGCGCAGCGATGCGGGAGAAGGTTGAAGTGGCGAGGCCGCTCAGGGGGGTGTCTGTCATTTCAGTAGGCGCTGTCGCTGGAGTTCATCGGGGGCAACTCCCCCCATCCAGAAGGAGTGTAGAGCGGCGCGAACAGCAGGTTTTTTTCTTCTGCGCTGACGGTACTGCTGGGTTGTTCTTCAATGCAGACGCGGTTGCGGCCTTCGGATTTGGCGCGGTAGAGCTGAGAATCTGCCCGATTCGTCCACAGGCCGGTGGTGGAGCGTATCCATTGCAGCGCAAAGGCGCCGCCAATGCTCAGCGTGACATGCAAAGTCGTGTTGGGGCCCAGTTTGATGGGTGTGGCCGCCACGACCCGGCGAATGCGTTCGGCGACGGCACGGCCAAATTCCGCCTGGCAGGCGGGCAGCACAATGGCAAATTCCTCGCCGCCGTAGCGCGCCAAGGTGTCCATCGGGCGGACGCAACTGGCCAATGTACGCGCGACCACTTGCAATACCCGGTCGCCCGCCACATGGCCATAGGTGTCGTTGACGCGCTTGAAATGGTCGATGTCGAGCATCATCAGCAAGGCCGCTTCCCCGGAGCGGGCCACGCGGTCCACCTCGCGCTCGAGTGCCGCGTGGAAGTGGCGGCGGTTGGCCAGGCCGGAGAGAGGGTCGCGCAAGGAGAGCTCGCACAAGGAGTCGACCACCGTCTGAAGGTAAGCGGTCGGGCTTGCGGCCGCATGCGGCAGAGGCGCTGGCTGGTCGGTGCCTTGCCCGATCAACGCCAAGGCCGTATCCAAACGCAATGCGCGCAGGTCAACGAGGGAGGGGGGCGCAGTATCGGACACGGAAGATAGGGAAGGGGCTGGTCCGAAGTGTAACGTGGGCGATCTGCTGCAAGGGCCGCTTCTTTGCGCCAGCCGGCGGTGCAGCGAAAGCGCGCCACTGGAAGGCCTTGCTGCGGCCTGGTCCTACAGCGCATTGGGCCGTCGCTGACGCGGCCGTGTCGCCAGCGTGCCTACAGTACGCAGCATCTGTAGGCATTGAGGACATCCCCATGACGAAAAATACTCCCTCTTCCAGTGTGCTGGCACGTCTTTCCGCCATCATTGCTGTCACCGCATTCTCTTTCGGGCTGGCGGCATGCGACAAGGCGCAAGAGTCCCCTACCGTGGGGCAGAAGCTTGACTCAGCCGTGCAAAAGGCCGATCAAGCCTCCGAGGACGCCAAGGCCAAGGCCGACCAGGCGCTCAAAGCCACCGAAAACAAGCTGGAGCAAGGCGCCAGCAAGGTTGAAAGTGCTGCCAACCAGGCCGGTGACGCGATGAAAGATGCCGCTCACTCGGCAGGCGCCTTGGCCGAGGACGCCTCTATTACGGCGAAAGTTTCCGCCGCACTGGCCAAGGATTCGGAACTGAGCGCCATCAAGATCGACGTGGACACCAAGGGCGGCGCGGTTCGCTTGAGCGGTCCGGCGCCCAGCCAGGCCGCCAAGGACCGGGCGAGCACCTTGGCCCAGAGTGTCGAAGGCGTCAAATCGGTTGACAACGAATTGGTGGTTGGCAAAAGCTGAGCGGCGCTGCCATGCAGTGCGCGCTAGGATGCGCGCATGAACCCTACCGCCTTCCCCGACACACCAGAATCGGCGCTCGACACCCGGCTCATTCACCACGCCTACCAGCCGCCCGGCGGCTTTGTGGCGCCGCAGCCGGCGGTGCACAAAGCCTCCACCGTCATTTTTCCGAACGTCGCCGCCATGCGCGCGCGCGAGTGGAAGGACAAGAGCGGCTACACCTACGGATTGCACGGTACACCGACAACCTTTCTTCTGGAAGAGCGCTTGTGCGCCTTGGAAGGTGGTGCGCAGTGCCTGCTCGTTCCGAGCGGATTGGCGGCGATCAGCACGGTGTCGCTCGCGCTGCTGCGCACAGGGGACGAGGTCCTGTTGCCCGACAACGCCTACGGCCCCAATCGCGCGCTGACCGAGTCCTTGCTGGCCCAGTTTGGCGTGCGCCATGCGGTGTACGACCCCATGGATTTGGCCGACTTGGCGCAGCGCATCGGGCCGACCACACGGCTGGTCTGGCTGGAAGCGCCGGGCTCGGTCACGCTGGAGTTTCCTGATCTCGTGGGCCTGGTGCGCCTGTGCCGGGAGCGTGGCGTGCTCACCGCGCTCGACAACACCTGGGGTGCGGGCCTGGCGTTTTCGCCTTTCGATTTGCTGCGGGATGCCAGCGGCGCTCTGGCGGTGGATGTCAGCGCGCACGCGTTGACCAAATACCCCAGCGGCGGTGGCGACGTGCTCATGGGCAGCATTGTGACGCGCGAGCCGGCTGTGCATCTCAGGCTCAAATTGGCGCACATGCACCTGGGCCTGGGGGTGGGCGCCAACGACGTAGAAACCATTTTGCGAGCACTCCCCAGCATGGGCCTGCGTTACCGGGCGCACGACAAGGCGGCGCGCACGTTGGCGCGGTGGCTGGCAGAACAGCCGGCGATCGCGCAGGTGCTCCACCCCGCGCTGGCAGGTTCGCCCGGCCATGCCCATTGGCAATCGCTGTGCGGTGCCGCCCATGCTGGCGAGGGCGCTGCGGCGGGTATTTTCAGTGTGGTGCTGGATGCGCGCTACAGCCAGGCGCAGGTGGATGCGTTTTGCGATGCCTTGCGCTTGTTCAAGCTGGGGTACAGCTGGGGCGGCCCGATCAGCCTGGTGGTGCCCTACGACATCGCGAGCATGCGCAAGCGTGCGCCAGCGCACCTTGCTGCGGGAACGGTGGTGCGCTTTTCCGTGGGGCTGGAAGATGTGGCCGACTTGCGCGCCGACCTCGCGCAGGCGCTGCAGACGCTGGACCGCTAGCCAGACTGGCTCTTGCGGGGGGTGGTAGCAGGAGGGAGTGGGCAGAGGGGAGTGGCAAGGGGCAGTGTTTTCCACGATGCCTTGGCGCCGGTTTTGCAGGAGGATGCAAATTCCCTACTTAATTTGTGGTTTTGAATCCGCAGGCGCTTGGCCTCGTGGGTTTCGACCCCCCCGCCTGATGCCTCCTGCTCCTTTGCCTGCCGCGCCGTCCGAAGTCGCGGCGCCTGTTGTCGTCCTCCAGCCCTTGCATTTTTCCGATCCGTTGCGCTGGCTGCGTGCCGCTGGCCGCGACCTGTGGGCGGCGCCTGGCATTGCAGCGTTCTACGGCATCTGCTTCTGGCTCATGGCGCTGCTGCTGGGCTGGGTGTTTCGCACGCGGCCGGAGTACGCCATGTCGCTTGCCAGCGGCTGCCTGCTGGTGGGGCCGTTCATGGCGATGGGCCTGTACGACACCAGCCGCCGGCGTGAGGCGGGTCTTGCGGTCGGCCTGTCGCATTCGCTGACCTGCTGGGACCGGCATCTGGGCAGCATGGGCATGCTGGTGTTGGTGCTGATCGTGCTGGAACTGCTGTGGGGGCGCGCTTCGCTGGTGGTGTTTGCTGTATTTTTCAATACCGGCATGCCCTCGACCACGGGTGTCGTGCAGGCAGTTTTCAATCCACAGAACTGGACGTTTGTCGCTGTGTACACCGCGGTGGGTGGGGCATTCGCTGCTCTGGTGTTTGCTACCAGCGTGGTGTCTATCCCCATGGTTCTGGATCGGGACATTGACGCGCTCAACGCTGCCATCACCAGTATCCGTGTGGTCGTGGAAAACCCCGGCGTCATGCTCTGGTGGGGCTTTCTGATCACCGCGCTGGTGGTGCTCTCCCTGATGGCTTGGGGCGCAGGCCTTGTTCTGGTGGGGCCGCTGCTCGGCCATGCCAGCTGGCACGCGTACCGTGCAGCCGTTGCGCGGCTGCCTACCCCGGCGTGAAAGTAGGGGCATGCAGGCCGCCTGTTACAGTGGCCGTTCATTTAAGAGGCACACACATTGGCAACACCCAACTACGGATACGAGAAGCGCCAGCGCGAGCTTGCAAAAAAGAAGAAAAAGGAAGACAAATTGCGTGCTAAGGCCACGGGAGCGCGGCAGGGTGGCGCAGATGCGCCGTACTCCCATGGAGATGCGCCAGCGCCAGCCGACAGCCAGAACCCCACAGCTTCCTAACGCAGCAGTGGCTCCAGCGTTGGCCAGACGTTCTCCAGCATGCGGGGGTGCGCCTCTGCGCGCGGGTGGATGCGGTCGGCCTGGAACTGGCTGCTGGCATCGGGCCCGTCGGCAATGCCCTTGAGCAGGAACGGCACCAGCGCCGTCTGCTGCTCGCGCGAAACGTCCACGAACACGTCAGCGAACTTGCGCGCATAGCTTTGCCCATAGTTCGGCGGTACCTGCATGCCCAGCAACAGCACGCGGGCTCCGCTCGCCTTGGCGGCTTGCACCATGGCGCGCAGGTTGTCCGCGGTGCTCTGTAGCGGCAGGCCGCGCAAAGCGTCGTTCCCTCCGAGTTCAATCACCACGACGGTCGGTTGGTGCTGGCGCAGCAGTGCGGCCATGCGCGAGCGCCCGCCTGCCGTGGTGTCGCCGCTGATGCTGGCGTTCACCACTTTCCAGGGGGTTTTCCCCTTCGCCAGGCGCGCTTCCAGCAGTGCGACCCAGCCGCTGCCGCGGGCAATGCCGTATTCGGCGCTGAGCGAATCGCCCACCACCAGCACAGTGCGTGCCTGAACGCCGGCTGCGGCGTGTGCGGGCAGCCAAAGCCCCGCAGCGGCGCTTGCGAGCGCAGCCGAGATAAAGTCGCGTCGATGCATGCTGCAATTCAAAACCCGGGGCCTTTCATGTCTGAACCCTCCGCACTCTCCACACCCATTATTGCCGTGGAGAAGCTGTGCAAGTCGGTGACCGACTCCACCGGCACGCTGCAGATCCTGCGCGACATCGATTTCACCGTGGCACCGCGTGCCACCGTGGCCATCGTCGGGGCCTCGGGCTCGGGCAAGAGCACACTGCTGTCCCTCATCGCCGGGCTCGATACGCCCACCAGCGGAACGGTGCGCCTGGCCGGGCAGGATCTGTTTGCCCTGGACGAAGACGAGCGCGCCGCGCTGCGCGCCCGGCAGGTGGGCTTCGTGTTCCAGAGCTTCCAGCTCATGGCCAACCTCACGGCGCTGGAGAATGTCATGCTGCCGCTGGAACTGGCCAACCGGCCGGGTGCCCGCCGTGCGGCGCAGGAGATGCTGGCGCACGTGGGCCTGGCGCAGCGGTTGAACCACTATCCCAAGGTGCTCTCGGGCGGCGAGCAGCAGCGGGTGGCGCTGGCGCGCGCCTTTGTCGTGCAGCCCTCGGTGCTGCTGGCCGATGAGCCCACCGGCAGCCTCGACTTCGCCACCGGCGAGACCATCATGGAACTGATGTTCCGCCTCAACCGCGAGCAGGGGACGACGCTGGTGCTGGTCACCCACGACCGCGGCATTGCCGAGCGCTGTGACACCAGCATCACCATTGAAGCCGGAGCAGTGGTAAAAACTTAAAGTCTTTTTGGCCTCTAGCGCTTATGGGGTAAGCGCTTGCAGCTATGAAAAATGTAGTTTATCCGCCGCCCGGATAATCTCCCCATGTCCAGCCCCAAAGTTCTCTTCGGCTTTCACGCCGTCGGTGTGCGCCTCAAGACGGCGCCGCAATCCATTGTCGAAATTTATTACGAGGCCACGCGGCGCGATGCCCGCATGCGCCAGTTTCTCGACCGGGCGCGCGAGGCGGGGGCCCGCCTGATCGAAGCCGACAGCCTGCGCATCGCCAAGCTGGCCGGCAGCCACGGCCACCAGGGCGTGGCCGCGCGCGTGCAGCCTCTGGCGCAGATCACATCGCTCGACGAACTGCTCGAAGACCTGGAGGCCAAGGGCACGGTCAACCCCTTGCTGCTGGTGCTCGACGGCGTGACCGACCCGCACAACCTGGGAGCCTGCCTGCGCGTGGCCGATGGCGCCGGCGCCCACGCGGTGATCGCCCCCAAGGACCATGCCGCCGGCATCAACGCCACGGTGGCCAAGGTGGCCAGCGGCGCCGCCGAGACCATGCCGTACTTCATGGTCACCAACCTGGCGCGCACGCTGGGCGAGCTCAAGGAGCGCAACATCTGGATCATTGGCACCAGCGACGATGCGCCGCGCACGCTCTACCAGGCGGACCTCAAAGGCCCCGTGGCGCTGGTGCTCGGCGCCGAGGGCGAAGGCATGCGCCAGCTCACGCGCAAGACGTGCGACGAGCTGGTGAGCATTCCCATGCGCGGCGCGGTAGAGAGTTTGAACGTTTCGGTGGCAAGCGGTGTCTGTCTGTACGAGGCGCTGCGCCAGCGGTCCTGACCGCCATCGCCTGGGGGCGCTGCGGCTGCCCCAGTCCCGATGACTTCCCTGTCCTGCCGCTGCTCGTCCAGGGTACCGGCCATCCACTGAAATCCCACGATGAAATCTGTTGTCCGTTATTTTTTTAGAACCTTGCGCGTCCTGCTGGGCCCCGTCATGCTGCTCAAGGAAGCGCTCACGCGGCCGCAAGGCGTCGTGCGCACAAGCGCCGAGCAGGCGTCGGTGGATGCCGCGTGCCGTGGGCTGGCGCTCTACCAGTACAAGACCTGTCCTTTCTGTATCAAGACCCGCCAGGAGATGCGGCGCTTGTCGCTTGACATCACCAAGGTGGATGCGCAGCACGCCGGCCCGGCCCGAACCGAGCTTCTCCAGGGCGGCGGCCAGACCAAGGTGCCTTGCCTCAAGATCACCGATGCTGCGGGTTCCAGCCGCTGGCTCTACGATTCCGAAAAAATCATCGCCTACCTGCGCAGCCGCTTTGCCCCCGCTTGAGCTTCGTGGAGGCCGCTTGGGCAGGGCGATGGCACCTCGGAGACAGCCGCTGACAAGCGCCTTCACCGACACTTTCCGAATGACCGGCCAGCCTTCAGCGCCAGCGCAGATGACCGAAGACTTTTGTCGGTTTTCTGGCGAACCGATGCATGGTGCCAACGCGCAGGCCCGGCCGATTTTCAGAAAGACATCGAGAGGGAGGCCCGGTGAGCGCTGAAGTACAGATTCCGGCGGGGTTCAGCCCCATCGAGGCGGGCGGCCCGTTCATGGACAGCAACGGGCCGCTCTATTTGCTGCACCAGGGCGACGTGGTGAAGTTCGGCTTTCGGGTGGAGCGCCGCCACGTCAACCCCATGAACAACCTGCACGGCGGCATGATGGCGAGCTTTTGCGACATGCTGCTGCCGCTCTCGGTGCACCGCAAGGACAGCACGGTGGGCATGCGCTTTCTGCCCACCATCAGCCTGCAGATCGATTACCTGGCTCCGGCGCCGCTTGGCTGCTGGGTGGAGGGCGAAGCCGAGCTGCTGCGCGCCACGCGTTCGCTGGTGTTTGCACAGGGCCTGGTGCGCGCCGATGGCGTGCCCTGCGCGCGGGTCAGCGGGGTGTTCAAGATCGGGCCGGAGTTCACCCTGGAGTCGGTGAAACCCTGAGAGCTGATGATCGGTCCTGCTTGCTGCAAGTTGCCGTCTCTTGCGCTGGCTCAAACAGACCCGGTATCCAGTCCGCCGCAAGCGCGCACCGCGTTGACGCCACCCATGGTGGCTGTCGATACTGGCTGTTGACCGGTGGCGAGGTTTGGGCCGTTTGGGCACCTTTCCTGCTGCATGCAACAGGAGAGGCCATGGAGCAAGAACCAGGGGCAGGGGCAGGGGCGCAGTCTGCACTGCGACAGGACATCGAAGCGCTGGAGCGGGAGAACCGGGCCCTGACGGCGGCGCTGCAGAGCAGCGAAAACGCGCTCCAAGAGGCGCGCGCTACCTTGGTGCGCAGCGCGGCGTACAACAAGCGCGTTTATCAGGATTCTCCGGTGCCCATCGTCATCATCGACCCGGCCATCGGCATCGTCGATTGCAACCTGGCAGCGGTGCGCATCTACGGTTTTTCCTCGCGCGACGAGGTGCTGGGCAAGATGCCGCTGGATTTCTCGGCGCCCATCCAGTACGACGGCACCGACACGCAGTCTGCGGGAGAGGAGATCACACGCACCATCTTCGAGCACGGCATTGCCAATTTCCTCTGGCGTGCGCGCCGGGCCAATGGCGAGATTTTCGATGCCGAGGTCAATCTCATGGCCTTTGACTGTGGCGGGCGCATTTTGCTGCGTTTCACGGTGGACGATGTTTCGGAAAAGCGCCGCGCCCGGCAGGAGATTGACCGCCAGCAGGCCGAGATCGCCAAGCTGCTGCAGGAGCAGCAGGTGATCTTCGAGAACACCCCCAACGGGATTTGCTATTCGGCCGATGGCATCGTGCTGCGGGTGAACAAGCGTCTGTGCGAAAACTTAGGCATTGCGCGCGGCGATGTGCTGGGTCAGCCGGTGGCGCGCACGCTTTTCTCCAGTGAAGAGAACTACCAGGCCTTTGCCGCCATGGCGGCGCCGCTGCTCAGTGCCGGGAAAGAGGTCCGTACCGAGTGGGAGTTTCGCCGCAGCGACGGCACTTCTTTCTTGGCCATGGTCTCGGGCCAGGGCATCAACATTCCCGGCCACGAGCGCTCCGCCGTGTGGATCTACGAAGACATCACCGAGCGCAAGAAGCTTGAACTTGAGCGCCAGGACAACGAGGGCCGCCTGCTGCGCATTCTGGAGAACAGCCCCGTGGGCGTGGTGATTGGCACGCAGGAAGGGCGGCTGGTGTTTGCCAACCGCCAGCATGCCGCCATGATGGGGGTGCCTGCTGAGGATGTGCCGTCGTACAACACCTACCGCTCCTGGCGCAACCCGGCGGACCGCGACACCTTCATGGAGCAGCTGCGCCGGGACGGCAGCGTGAAGGCCTACCAAGCCGAACTGGTGCGCACCGATGGCACACCCATCACCGTGCTGCTGTCGTCGATGTTGCTGGATTTTTCGGATGGGCGCTACCTCATCTCGTGGCTCTACGACATCACCGAGCGCCAGATCGTGGAGCAGCGCATCGCGCGCAGCGAGGAGCGCCTGAACCTCGCCTTGCGCGGTGCCCACCTGGGCCTGTACGACTGCAGCATCGATGCCCAGGGGCGTATCAGCGACGTGACGGTGAACGACATCTGGGCCGAAATGCTGGGCTACGAGAAAGAGAGCCTGCTGGCCCGCTACCCCGACCACCTGTCGTGCTGGCAAGACCTGATCCACCCCGATGATTTGCCGGAAGTACAGCAACGCTTGCAGCTTTTTCTGGACAACAAGGTGCAGGAGCACCAGGCCACCTTTCGCATGCGCACCCACTCCGGGCAGTGGCGCTGGATTCAGGACACCGGCGACGCCGCCCTGCGTGGCCCAGACGGCCGGCCGCGCCGCCTGGTCGGTATCAACCAGGACATCACCGACCAGAAAATGGCCGAGGCCAGCCTGCGCGACAGCGAGGCCAACAACCGCAAGCTGCTCGATGAGCAGCAAACGATCTTCGACAATGCCCCGAACGGCATCATTTACACCGCCGATGGGGTGATCCTGCGGGTCAACCAGCGCATGGGGGAATACCTCGGCTACGAGGCAAAGGATCTGATCGGTCAGCCGGGCAGCATCATTCACCACTCTGCCGAAAAATATGCCGAATTCGGCGCTCTGGTGGGGCCTTTGCTTGGTGCGGGCCGGGACGTGAATAAGGAATGGGAGTTCGCGCGCAAAGATGGGGGCACGTTCGTGGCCCAGGTGTCGGGGCGGGCCATCCATTCCTCTGGCCACCGCAAGGTGACCATCTGGGTATTCGAGGACATCGCCGAGCGCAAGGCGGCTGAACGTGCCATGGCCGAGGCGCGCCGCGTGGCCGAAGAAGCCACCCGAGCGAAAAGCGATTTTCTGGCCAACATGAGCCATGAAATCCGCACCCCCATGAACGCCATCATCGGGATGTCGCATCTGGCGCTGCAAACGCCGCTGGACGACCGCCAGCGCAACTATGTGGAGAAGGCGCACCGCTCGGCGGTGGGCTTGCTGGGCCTGATCAACGATGTGCTCGATTTTTCCAAGATCGAGGCGGGCAAGATGGTGATTGAGCAGACCGGGTTTCAGCTCGATGAGGTGATGGACCATCTCGCCAACCTGATTGGCCTCAAGACCGAAGACAAGGGGCTGGAGTTGCTCTTCCACGTGGCCCCGGACATTCCGGCGGGCCTGGTGGGCGACCCGCTGCGCCTGGGGCAGATTCTGGTCAACCTGGGCAACAACGCTGTCAAGTTCACCGAATGCGGTGAGGTGGTGATCTCCATTGAAAAAACGGCTGAGGACGCGCAGGGGATCGAGCTGTATTTCCGGGTGCGCGACACCGGCATTGGCATGACGCCGGAACAATGCGCCAAGCTGTTCCAGCCCTTCAGCCAGGCCGACAGCTCCACCACGCGCCGCTACGGCGGTACAGGTTTGGGCCTGGCCATCTCCCGCAATTTGGCCGAGCAGATGGGCGGACGCATCTGGGTGGTCAGCACGTCGGGGCAGGGCTCTGAATTCCATTTCACCGCGCGGTTTGGTCTCCAGGACATCGCCACGACGGCACCCCGCCTGGGCCGCGAAGCACTCCAGGCCATGCGGGTTCTTGTGGTGGACGACAACGCCTGCGCCCGCGAGATCACGGCCAGCATTGCCCTCAGCCTGGGCCTGCAGGTGGATACGGCGATGGATGGCGCGGCTGCCCTTGCCGCCGTGGCCAGCGCCGAGCAGCAGCACCAGCCCTACAACCTGGTGCTGATCGACTGGAAGATGCCGCAGATGGATGGCATCGAAACCCTGCGGCGGCTGCATGAGCATGCGCTCCTTCAGGTGCCTGCCACCATCATGGTCACCGCCTATGGTCGTGAAGAGGCTCTGGGCGAAGCCGAGCGCTGCGGTGTCGCACTGCGCTCGGTGCTGACCAAACCGGTCATGGCCAACCAGTTGCTGGACGCGATTGGCCGCACGCTGGACCATATCGGGCTGGTCGAGCACGAATCAGGCCTGATGGGCCAGGATGCCCGGGCCGCCATGCACCAGTTGGCCGGCGCCCGCTTGCTGCTGGTGGAAGACAACGAGCTGAACCAGGAGCTGGCGCTGGAGCTGCTGCGCCATGCCGGCATGCAGGCCGTGCTGGCCACCAACGGCCAGGAGGCGCTGGATTTGCTTGAGCGTGATGCGTGTTTTGACTGCGTGCTGATGGATTGCCAAATGCCGGTGATGGACGGCTATGAGGCCACGCGGCGAATTCGTGCCCATCCGGCGCTGCGCCATCTCCCCGTGATTGCCATGACGGCCAACGCGATGGCCGGCGACCGCCAACGCGCTCTGGCCACGGGCATGAACGACTACATCGCCAAGCCGCTGGATGTGGGCAGCATGTTCCGCACCATCGCCCGCTGGGTAGGGGCGCGCTGCGCTGTGCCGGGCGCTACTGCACCAGCGGTGCCGGTGCAGGGACCGTTGCCGCCACCTGCCGCATCGGGCCTGCCGCAACTGCCGGGCATCGACACCCGGGCCGGACTGGCAACCACGATGCACAACGAGGGGCTGTACCGCTCGCTGCTGGGCAAATTCCACGCGGGCCAGGGCGCATTTGTGCTGTCCTTTCGGGCCGCGCAAGGGTCTGGCGATGCGAGTGCCCCGGAGCGGCTGGCCCATACCCTCAAATCGGTGGCGGGCAGCATTGGCGCGCGGGGCGTGCAGGCGGCAGCCGCAGCGCTGGAAGGCGCCTGCAGACAGGGCGATGCGGCCCCGCGCATCGACACCTTGCTGGATACGCTGGCTGCTGAACTGGCCCCGGTTCTTGAAGGCCTGGACGCCCTGGTGGTGCCAACCGCCGTGCCCGCCGCGCCTGCCGCCGCACCTGCAGACCCACAGCAGGTGCGTGCGTTCGTGGATGGATTGCAGGAACTGTTGGCAGCGGGAGATTCCAGCTCGCTCGATTGGGTGGCCGCGCAGGCCGGGCTGCTGCAGGCGGCTTGCCCGCAGGCGCACCAAGCGATCGCTGTGGCGATCGAGGGCTTTGATTTTGAGGCCGCGCTGGCCTTGCTGCAGGAGACCGCCCTGGCGCAGTGAGTTAGGGCCATGAACGAGTCCCTCACGCGCCGCGCATCCGTCCCTCGGGCGGTCTGCGGCGTTGCAGATCCTCGCCATAGCTGCGGCGATGACGGCGGTTTGTGCCTTGCCTCCCATCCCGATGGACGGCGCGCGTCATCGCGGTGACTTATTCAGCATCGCCTTAGCGAATGCGTGCCACGAAGCGGTTGCGTCCCGCGCTTTTGGCCTCGTACAGGGCGGCGTCCGCCATGTCCACCAGGGCCTGTGCGGGCTCGTCCGTCTGGGGTATGGCCGTGGTCACGCCCAGGCTGATGGTGACATGGCCGTGCGTGGGCGACTGGGCGTGCTCCAGGCACAGCGCCTCAATGGCGGCGCGCATCTGCTCGGTCAGGCGGCTGGCGCCGCAGCTGTCGGTGGAGGGCAGCAGGCAGGCAAACTCTTCGCCGCCGCAGCGTGCCACCAGGTCGGTGGGCCGCGTCACGCAGGCCGCCAGCGCTTGGGCGACCTGGATCAGGCACTGGTCGCCTCCGGGGTGGCCGTAGTGGTCGTTGTAGGCCTTGAAATGGTCGATGTCGATGGCGATGAGCGACATCGGTGTCTGCGCGCGCGCTGCGCGCTGCCACTCCAGATGCAAACGGTCGTCAAAGCGGCGCCGGTTGCTGATGCCGGTGAGGTGGTCTTGCGTGGTCAGGCGCTCCAGCAGGTCGCGGCTGCGCTTGAGTTCGATGTGGTTGCGCACCCGGGCCTGCACGATGGAAGGGCGTATGGGCTTGACGATGTAGTCGATCGCGCCCAGCGACAGGCCGCGGGCTTCATCTTCCTCGTCGTCGCGGGACGATACGAACAGCACGGGAATCCCCGCCGTGGCAGGGTTCTGCTTGAGCCGGGCGCAGACCTCGTAGCCATCCATGCCGGGCATCATCACGTCCAGCAAAATCAAGTCGGGCGGTTCCGCCGCAGAGGCCAGTGCCAGGGCGCGTTCGCCATTGATGGCCACCTTGACCTTGTAATCCTGCTTGAGCACGGCAGAGATCACCTGCAGGTTCTCGGGGGAGTCGTCCACCACCAGAATGGTTGCCTGTGCTTGCATCAGCGGACCCATGTTGCGTTGACGGACGGCAAAAACGGTTACAGAACGTATTTGCCGCCGAAAAGCATAGGGTGTTTCAGAGGAACTGGTGCCAGAAATCGGTCTCTGGCTGCGCTGGATCAAGGCAGGGAGTGCCCGTGGGCGATTTTGACCATAAGCCACCAGGCAGTCAGCCCCCAGTTGCCGGCGCGAAACGCCAGGCGCTACACCCAGCCCATTGCCCCCAGCACGGCGCCCGCGGCCAGCAGCCACAACAGGTGCAGTTGGGTGCGCCAGACCAGCAGGCCGCAGACCCCGCTCAGCAGCCACAGCGGCCAGTCGGTGGCAGCCACGCCGTTCGCGCGCCCCAGCACCCAGGTGGTGGCGCAGACCAGCCCGACCACAATGGGCGCCATGCCCAGCCGAAAGGCCCGCACGCTGCGGCGCTCGCGATTGCGTTGGGCCCAGCGCGTGGCCAGCAAGGTCAAGGTGGTGCTCGGCAGCATGATGCCCGCCATGCAGACCACTGCGCCCATCAGCGCCCAGGCCCAGGTCGCTGCCGGGCCGCTGCCCGCCTGCGCTGCAGCGTTGAGTCCCACATTCCAGCCCAGCAGGGCGATGAACAGCACGTTGGGACCTGGGGCGGCCTGCGCAAGCGCAATGCTGGCGCCAAACTGCGGGTCGCTGATCCAGCCGTGCTCAGCCACCAGGATGCGGTGCATGTCAGGCGCTGTGCTGATGGCACCGCCCACCGCCATCAGCGACAGCGCGAGGTAGTAGCCAAACAGATGCAGCCAGCTTGGCCAGTCCAGCGCCATTGCCGTCATGGCCGGCCCAGCCTGTGCCAGCTGAGCACGCAGGCTGCGCCGCCCACGACCAGCAGCACCCAGGGAAGGGGAATGCGCAAGCCAGCGATGGCCAGGGCCGTGATCAAGGCCAGCGCGTAGGCCGTGCGCCAGCCCAGTGGGTGCTGGCGCAGCGCGGCGCCCAGCTTGATGGCCATGCCACCAATCAGCCCCGCCGCCACGGCGCCCATGCCGCGCAGGGCTCCCGCCATGGCGGGGTGGTCAGAAAACCGTGCATACACGGTGGCAACGACGAGCAGCAGCACCGTAGGCAACGCCAGCATTCCGGCAAGTGCCGCCAGTGCGCCGCGCAGCCCGAAGTAGCGGTCGCCCATCATCACGGCGAGGTTCACCACGTTGGGCCCTGGCATGACCTGGGCGACGGCCCAGTCCTCAATGAATTCCTCGTTCGTCAGCCAGTGCCGGCGCTCGACCAGTTCGCGCTGCACCACGGCCAGCACGCCGCCAAAGCCCTGCAGTGCCAGGGTGGTAAAGGCGAGAAACAAGGCACGGGGATTTTCCGGGCGGGAAGCCGGGGGCTGAGATGTTGTGGGCATCAGAAATCAAGTAAAAATGGCCTCTAGCGCTTATCTGTCTTACGTGAGCAGCTATACATTTTGGGGTATTCAAGCGCGAGGGCGGATGTCAAGGGCGAACGTAGCCTCGCGCCTACAAACCGTCTCCTGGTGCAAACAGGTCCCAGCAGGCCATGAAGAGCGCGGCAATCACGGGCCCGATGACGAAGCCGTTGAGGCCCAGCAGGGTCATGCCGCCCAGGGTTGAAATGAGAATCACATAGTCGGGCATTTTGGTATCGCGCCCGACCAGAATCGGGCGCAGCACGTTGTCCACCATGCCGATGACGGCGATGCCAAATACAGCCAACACCACCGCCTGCCATACAGCACCGGTGGCAAAAAAGTAGATGGCTACCGGTCCCCAGATGAGTCCTGCGCCAATGGCCGGCAGCAGGGACAAAAACGCCATCAGCACGCCCCACAAAATCGGTCCCTGCAACCCCAACACCCAGAAAATCAGGCCGCCCAGCAGGCCTTGCGTGGCCGCTACCATGAGGTTGCCTTTGAGCGTAGCGCGAATCACGGTGGTGAATTTGCTGCTGAGCCGTGTCTTGTGCCCCTCGTCGAGCGGAACCGCGCTTCTGATGCGCGCGGCCAGGGTGCGGCCATCGCGCAGCAGAAAAAACAGCAGGTACAGCATGACACCGAGGCTGACGACGAACTGCAAGGTGTTCTGGCCGATGTTGAACGCACGCGTTGCGATCAGCTGGCTGGCTTGCACGGATACTGAAGACAGCTTGTTCTGCAAAGACGGAATGTTGGTCAACTCCATGCGGTCCAGCCAGCCAACGGCCCAACTGGGCAGTGCTGCCATGACCTGCTGGAAGTAGGTGCCGAAGTTCAGTTGCCCGGAGCGCGTGCGCTCATACAGGTACGTGGCTTCTTGCACCAGCGAAATCGTCAGCAGGGTCATTGGCAAAATGACCAATACCAGGCACAGGATCAGCGTGGAGAGGGCCGCCAGATTGTGCCTGCCAGGCATGCGCGCGAGCAGCTTGCGGTGCAGCGGTGCAAACAAAATTGCCAGCGCGACGCCCCAGAACACGGCTTCGTAATAGGGCCACAAGATCGCCAGAAAGGCGATGGAGACGAGGATCAGGAGCAGCAAAAAAGTGCGGTCCTGCAGCTTGGAATGCGTCATGAGGCTCATGGTGGGACTGTAACGGTGCAGTCGGGATGGGTTGCACGGGCGGGCCAGGCCAAGAATGTACGCGAGAGCGTCCGCAAGCGCGCTGAAAGCCTATCGGTGGCACAATACCGCCCGTACCAAGGCCCTTCCCCAGCCACAGTCGCATCCGCCAATCGGTTCAGCCGTGTCGCGGAAGGTTTCTTAAACCACCTAATGCTTTCTGGAGAAAGCGAAAGGCCCGCGGAATATGAACGAGACGCCGTCCGTTTACCAAGCCTACCAAGGCAACACCTACCTCTTTGGCGGGAACGCGCCGTATGTCGAGGAGATGTACGAAAACTACCTCGCCAACCCAGGCAGCGTCCCCGACAACTGGCGCGATTACTTCGACGCCCTCCAGCATGTGCCCGCTGCGGACGGCAGCGATGCCCGCGATGTGCCGCACCTGCCCGTGGTCAACGCGTTTGCCGAGCGTGCCAAGCAGGGTGGCACCAAGGTGGTGGTCGCCAGCACGGATGCAGACATGGGCCGCAAGCGCACGGCCGTGCAGCAGCTCATTGCCGCGTACCGCAACGTGGGGCAGCGCTGGGCCGACCTCGACCCGCTCAAGCGCACCGAGCGCCCTGAAATTCCTGAACTCGAGCCAGCGTTCTACGAGTTCAAGGATGCCGACCAGGAAACGGTTTTCGACGCCAGCAACACGTTTTTCGGCAAGGAAAGCATGCCGCTGCGCGAGCTTATCAATGCGCTGCGCGAAACCTACTGCGGCACCATCGGTGCCGAGTACATGTATGCCACTGACCAGAACCAGAAGCGCTGGTGGCAGCAAAAGCTCGAAAGCATCCGCAGCAAGCCGGCGTTCAACGCCGAGCAGAAAAAGCACATTCTTGAGCGTCTCACGGCTGCCGAAGGCCTGGAGCGCTTCCTGCACACCAAATATGTGGGGCAGAAGCGTTTCTCGCTCGAAGGCGGTGAGAGCTTCATCGTCGCCATGGACGAATTGATCCAGGTTGCCGGTGAGACGGGCGTGCAGGAAATCGTCATCGGCATGGCGCACCGTGGTCGTCTGAACGTGCTGGTCAACACCCTGGGCAAGATGCCCAAGGACCTGTTCGCCGAGTTCGATCACACGGCTCCGGAAGATCTGCCGTCGGGCGACGTCAAGTACCACCAGGGCTTTAGCTCCGACGTGAGCACGCGCGGCGGTCCGGTGCACCTCTCGCTGGCGTTCAACCCCTCGCACCTGGAAATCGTCAACCCGGTGGTCGAAGGTTCGGTGCGCGCCCGCATGGACCGGCGCGATGACCCGCACGGCAAGCAGGTCCTGCCCGTGTTGGTGCATGGCGATGCCGCCTTTGCCGGCCAGGGCGTGATCCAGGAAACGCTGGCACTGGCACAAACGCGCGGTTACACCACCGGCGGTACGGTGCACATCGTCATCAACAACCAGATCGGCTTTACCACCAGCGACCCGCGCGACAGCCGCTCCACGCTGTACTGCACCGACGTGGTCAAGATGATCGAGTCGCCCGTGCTGCACGTGAACGGCGACGATCCGGAAGCCGTGGCGCTCGCCATGCAACTGGCCCTGCAGTTCCGCATGGAGTTCCGCAAGGATGTGGTGGTCGACATCATCTGCTTCCGCAAGCTCGGCCACAACGAGCAGGACACGCCCAGCCTGACCCAGCCGCTGATGTACAAGAAAATCGGCCAGCACCCCGGCACGAGAAAGCTCTATGCAGACCGCCTTGCCGCGCAGGGGCTTGGTGAAGGCCTGGGCGACGAAATGGCGCGCGACTACCGCGCCGCCATGGACGCCGGCCGCCACACGGCCGAGCGTGTGCTGACCAACTTCAAGAGCAAGTACGCCGTCGATTGGAGCCCCTTCCTGGGGAACAAGTGGACCGACGCGGGCGACACGGCCATCCCGCTCACGGAGTGGAAGCGCCTGGCCGAGCGCATCACCACCATTCCAGAGTCCGTCACGCCGCACCAATTGGTGAAGAAGGTGTACGACGACCGCGCCGCCATGGGTCGGGGCGAGCACCCGGTGGATTGGGGCATGGGCGAGCACATGGCCTTTGCCTCGCTGGTCGCCAGTGGTTACCCGGTTCGCCTGTCGGGCGAAGATTGCGGCCGCGGCACGTTTACCCACCGCCACGCCGTGATTCACGACCAGAAGCGCGAAAAGTGGGACGTGGGCAGCTATACCCCGCTGCAGAACGTGGCCGAGAACCAGGCGCCGTTCACCGTCATCGACTCCATCCTGTCGGAAGAGGCCGTGCTGGCCTTTGAATACGGCTATGCGTCGAACGACCCGAATACCCTGGTCATCTGGGAAGCGCAGTTTGGCGACTTCGCCAACGGCGCGCAGGTGGTCATCGACCAGTTCATTGCCTCGGGCGAAGTGAAATGGGGCCGCGTCAACGGCATCACGCTGATGCTGCCGCACGGCTACGAAGGCCAGGGGCCGGAGCACAGCTCGGCGCGCCTGGAGCGCTTCATGCAGCTGTCGGCCGACACCAACATGCAGGTGGTGCAGCCGACGACGGCCAGCCAGATCTTCCACGTGCTGCGCCGCCAGATGGTGCGCAACCTCCGCAAGCCCCTGATCATCATGACGCCCAAGTCGCTCCTGCGGAACAAGGACGCGGCCTCGCCGCTGTCCGAGTTCACCAAGGGCGCCTTCCAGACGGTGATACCGGAACAGAACCAGGACGTGGTGAAGAACGCCGCCAAGGTCAAGCGCGTCATCGCCTGCTCGGGCAAGGTGTACTACGACCTGGTCAAGCGCCGCACCGAGATGGAAAGCTTGGACGTTGCCATCGTGCGCGTCGAGCAGCTCTACCCGTTCCCGCACAAGGCGTTTGCCGCCGAGCTCAAGCGCTTCCCCAAAGCGACCGAGATCGTGTGGTGCCAGGACGAGCCGCAAAACCAGGGTGCCTGGTTCTTTGTGCAGCACTACATCCACGAAAACATGGTCGATGGCCAGAAGCTTGGTTACTCGGGCCGCGCCGCCTCGGCTTCGCCAGCGGTGGGCTATTCGCACCTGCACCAGGAGCAGCAAAAGTCCCTGGTGGACGGTGCATTCGGCAAGCTCAAGGGGTTTGTGCTGACCAAGTAAGTCAGCGATCCGACTCCCCCACAAACCCCCAAAATTTCCCGAAAGATTGATATGGCTATCGTAGAAGTCAAAGTCCCGCAGCTGTCCGAGTCCGTGGCGGAAGCCACGCTGCTCGCCTGGAAGAAGAAGGTCGGCGAGGCCGTCGCCATCGATGAAATCCTGATCGAAGTCGAAACCGACAAAGTGGTCTTGGAAGTGCCCGCTCCCGCAGCAGGTGTGCTGACCGAGATCGTGCAAGGCGACGGCGCCACCGTGGCGGCCGAGCAGCTGATTGCCCGCATCGACACGGCAGCGGTCGCAGGGGCGTCAGCGCCAGCGGCGTCAGCACCGGCTGCCGCGGCAGCACCCGTCGCTGCGGCGTCGGCCACCGCCACTGCCGGCTCCGGCAAGGGCGACGTTGCCATGCCTGCGGCGGCCAAGCTGCTGGCCGAGAACAACCTGTCGACGGCCAGCGTCGCCGGCACCGGCCGCGACGGCCGCGTCACCAAGGGCGACGTGCTGGGCGCCCTGGCCTCCGGCACAGCGAAGGCCGCAGCCGCCGTTGCGCCGAGCAGTATCCCAACGGGGGCGCCGACCAAGTCCCTGCCGCAGGTGGCGGCGCCCGCCAGCAAGACGAACCTGGGTGAGCGCCCGGAGCAGCGCGTGCCCATGAGCCGCCTGCGCGCGCGCATTGCCGAGCGCCTGCTGCAGTCGCAAGCGACGAATGCCATCCTGACCACGTTCAACGAAGTGAACATGGCCCCCGTGATGGAGATGCGCAAGAAGTTCCAGGACGCGTTCACCAAGGAGCACGGCGTCAAGATTGGCTTCATGAGCTTCTTCGTCAAAGCGGCGGTGCACGCGCTCAAGAAGTACCCGGTCATCAATGCCAGCATCGACGGCAACGATGTGGTGTACCACGGCTATTTCGACATCGGTATTGCCGTGGGCAGCCCGCGCGGCCTGGTGGTGCCGATTTTGCGCAACGCCGACCAGATGAGCTTTGCCGACATCGAGAAGAAGATCGCCGAGTTCGGCCAGAAGGCCAAGGACGGCAAGCTGGGCATCGAAGAGATGACTGGCGGCACCTTCTCGATCAGCAATGGCGGCACCTTTGGCTCCATGCTCTCGACGCCCATCATCAACCCGCCGCAATCGGCCATCCTGGGCGTGCACGCCACCAAGGACCGCGCGGTGGTGGAGAACGGGCAGATCGTCATCCGCCCGATGAACTACCTGGCCCTGTCTTACGACCACCGCATCATCGACGGCCGCGAAGCCGTGCTCGGTCTGGTGGCGATGAAGGACGCGCTGGAAGACCCGTCGCGCCTTCTCTTTGACATCTAGCCGCTGTGCGTGGCCAGCCCACCCGCGCCGTGCCTTGGAGGCGCTGCGCCCGGTGGGTTTTTTACCCTATTGAACGAGGTTTCTTATGAGCAAACAATTCGACGTCATCGTCATCGGCGGTGGCCCCGGCGGCTACATTGGCGCCATTCGCGCGGCGCAACTCGGCTTCAACGTGGCCTGCATCGACGAGTGGAAGAACGGCGTGGGCGGCCCTGCACCCGGTGGCACTTGCACCAACGTGGGCTGCATTCCCTCCAAGGCGCTGCTGCAGTCGTCCGAGCATTTCGAACACGCCAACAAGCACTTTGCCGAGCACGGCATCACGGCCACCGGCGTGAAGATGGACGTGGCGAAAATGGTCGGCCGCAAGGATGCGGTGGTCAAGCAGAACAACGATGGCATCCTGTACCTGTTCAAGAAGAACAAGGTCAGCTTTTTCCATGGTCGCGGCTCATTCGTCAAGGCGGTCGATGGCGGCTACGAGATCAAAGTGGCCGGCAGCACCGAAGAGACGCTGACGGCCAAGCAGGTCATCGTCGCCACGGGGTCCAACGCCCGTGCCTTGCCCGGCGCAGAGTTTGACGAAGAGCGCATCCTGTCGAACGACGGCGCGCTGCGCATCGGTGCCGTTCCCAAGAAGCTTGGCGTGATTGGTTCGGGCGTCATTGGCCTGGAAATGGGTTCGGTCTGGCGCCGCCTGGGCGCCGACGTGACCATCCTCGAAGGCCTGCCGACCTTTCTGGGCGCGGTGGATGAGCAAATTGCCAAAGAGGCCAAAAAAGCGTTCGACAAGCAAGGTCTCAAGGTCGAGCTGGGCGTGAAGATCGGCGAGGTGAAATCTGGCAAGAAGGGCGTCAGCATCGCCTACACCAGCGCCAAGGGCGAGGCCCAGACGCTGGACGTGGACAAGCTCATCGTCTCCATCGGCCGCGTGCCCAACACCATCGGCCTGAACGCCGAGGCCGTGGGCCTGCAACTGGGCGACCGTGGCGAGATCGTGGTCGATGCCGATTGCAAGACCAACCTGCCCGGTGTCTGGGCCGTGGGCGACGTGGTCCGCGGTCCCATGCTGGCACACAAGGCCGAGGAAGAGGGCGTGGCCGTGGCCGAACGCATGGCGGGCCAGCATGGCCACGTCAACTTCAACACCATTCCCTGGGTCATCTACACCAGCCCCGAGATCGCCTGGGTGGGCCGCACCGAGCAGCAGCTCAAAGCAGACAGCGTCAAGTACAAGGCCGGCACCTTCCCGTTCCTGGCCAACGGCCGCGCGCGCGCCCTGGGCGACACAACCGGCATGGTCAAGTTCCTGGCCGATGCGGTGACCGATGAAATTCTGGGCGTGCACATCGTCGGCCCGATGGCCAGCGAACTGATTGCCGAAGCCGTGGTCGCCATGGAGTTCAAGGCCAGCAGCGAAGACATCGCCCGCATCTGCCATGCGCACCCCTCGCTCTCCGAATCCGTGAAGGAAGCGGCCCTGGCAGTGGACAAGCGCACGCTGAATTTCTAACTTGAAATTTGTAGTGAAATAGGGCGCTAGCGCTTACTGGATAAGCGCTGGCAGCTATAAATTTAGTAACAAAGGCGTTGTCTGTCTGATTCTGTAGTCACGGCCTACCGCGCCGAATTGGCGAGCAAGGGCTACCAGAGCGATCCGGCGCAGGAGCGCGCGGTCGCGGCCCTGCAGCGTTGCGCGGACGATTGGGCCCAATACAAAGCCAAGCGTTCCAGTGCGCTGAAAAAACTCGTCAACCACCCGGACATCCCGCGCGGCGTGTACATGTACGGTGGGGTGGGGCGCGGCAAAAGCTTCCTGATGGACTGCTTCTTCAACGCCGTGCCGCTCAAGCGCAAGGTGCGCCTGCACTTTCATGAATTCATGCGCGAAGTGCACCGCGAACTTGCCAGCCTGCAGGGCACGGCCGACCCGCTCGATGTGCTGGGCGCGCGCATTGCCAAGCGCTACAAGCTTATCTGCTTTGACGAATTCCATGTGGCGGACATCACCGACGCGATGATCCTGCACCGCTTGCTGGCGGCGATGTTTGCCAATGGCGTCGGTTTCGTCACCACGTCGAATTTCAAGCCCGATGAGCTCTACCCCAACGGCCTGCACCGCGACCGCATCCTGCCGGCGATCGCCTTGCTGAACGACCGGCTCGAAGTCATCAATGTGGACAACGGCACCGACTACCGGGGCCGCACCATGGAGCAAGTGCAGCTCTACCACACGCCGCTCGGCCCCCAGGCCGATGCCGCCATGTCGGCCGCGTTTGACCGGCTCGCCGAGGTGCGCGACGAAGACCCGGTGCTGCACATCGAATCGCGCGAAATCGTGGCGCGGCGCAAGGCGGGCGGAGTGGTCTGGTTCGACTTCAGGACGCTGTGCGGCGGCCCGCGCTCGCAGAACGACTACCTGGAGATCGCCACGCAGTTCCACACGGTCCTGCTCTCCGACGTGCCGCACATGCCCGTCAGCATGGCGTCGCCCGCTCGGCGCTTCACCTGGCTGATCGACGTGCTGTACGACCGGCGCGTCAAGCTCATCCTGTCGGCCGCCGTGCCGCCCGAGGCGCTGTATACGGAAGGGCCGCTGGTGCATGAATTTCCCCGTACCGTCTCGCGCCTCAACGAGATGCAGTCCAAGGAGTTCCTTGCGCTGGAGCGGCGCGATGTGGACACAGGTTTGACCTAATGCGCCACAACAAGCTTTTCCTCGTGCTGTGCAGTCTGCTGGTGGTGGCGGGCGCTGTTTCGGCCAAAGAGACCGACGAGGCGCAGCTGAAACAGGAACGCAGCGCCATTGACAAGCGCCTGGCGGCAGCGGAGGCAGCGTGCTACCAGAAGTTCGCTGTCAATGGCTGCCTGCGCAGCGCCCGTCAGCAGGCGCGCAGCGAGCGGGCAGCAGTGCAACAGCGGGAAAACGACCTGAAGGATGCAGCCCGGCGCGAGCGCACTGATGCGCACCGCCAGGAATTGCAGGACAAACAGGCCGCCGCAGCAGAAAAAGCGGCTCTTGGTGGCGCGCACCCAGCACCCACTGGCCCCCGGACGCACCGCCCCAATCCGCCGGCGCCCAGCGCACACCGCAGCCCGGCGAACCAGAGTGCATCTGTTGGCAACGCCGAGCAAGCGCGTGCGCGGCGCGCCCAGGATGCGGCGCAGGCCCGCCAGCGCCTGCTCGACAAGCAAAGCGCCGCAGCCGAGCGTGCACAGGCCCTGCGGCGCCACCAGGCACAGCGCGAGGCAAGCGGCCACCCGCAGGCTGCGCTGCTGCCAGATCCGCCCTGAAGCTGTCTTGCGAGGAAGGCTTGGCAGGCCTTCACCAGCGAACGCTCAGGTTTGGATGGGAAACGCCTTGAGCGGTGGCGGTGGTTGGTCGGCCAGCGCTTCCACCTTGACGATGGCGAGCGAGAGGTTGTCGCCGCCACCGCGTGCACGCATGCGCGCCTTGTCGATCAAAAACTCCGTTGCTTCGCGTGGCGAGAGCGATTCCACCACCGAGGCCAGCTCGGACGGGGAAAAATAGTGCCAGACCCCGTCGCTGCAGGCGAGCAACACGTCGCCCGGTTGCAACTGCGGGATGAAATGCGTGGTCAGCGGTGGATCGCTTTCGGTGCCCAGGCAGCCCACCAGAATGTTGGAGTGCGGGTGCACGTTTGCTTCGGCTTCCGTGATCTCGCCACGATCGACCAGCGCCTGCACGTAGGAGTGATCGCTGGTGCGCTTGACGAGCAGTCCGCCACGGAAATGGTAGATACGGGAATCCCCCGCGTGTACCCAATGGCAGTCGCCCCGCGGGTTGATCAGGAAGGCGGCAATCGTGCTGTGCGGTTCCTGCTCCGCCGTAATGGCGGTCAGCCGGATGACGATGTGTGCTTCCTGCACCATGTTGGCCAGCATGGCGGCCGCATCGTCTGAATCCGGTGCGTAGCGGTCGAACAGCTGCTGCGCCGACATCATGACCTGGTCGGAGGCTTTGCGTCCGCCGCTGCGGCCTCCCATGCCATCGGCCAGCACGGCCAGCACGCAGCCATTGAAGCGCGGATGCGCCAGCAGCAGCACCTGGTCTTGCTGGTAGTCGCGGTCACCCTTGTGGATGCCAGTCGAGGCAATGAGGCGAAACGCTTTGGCCATGCGGGGGATTGTCGCGCAGTGTGGGTGCGCTGCACCGCTTGTGGTGCAGCCGCGCCTGTATTATCTGGCGCCGTGTGGGATTTTCGCCATGCCTGCGGCGCCTGCATGTCCACTCAAGCTTCGTCCTTGCCACCCAATCCCCCCTCGCCGACGGCATCAGCAGCCACATCTGCGCTGTCCGAATGGGAGCAGGAGGTGGCCGATGCGTTTTCCGAAGTGGGTGTTTTGGCGCGAGCCCACACGGGCTTTCTCTTGCGCGCCGGCCAGACCGAAATGGCGCTCGCCGTCGCCAGCGCCATCGCGCAGGGCGGCGCACTGGTGGTCGAGGCCGGCACCGGGGTGGGCAAGACCTATGCCTACCTGGTGCCCGCCTTGCTCAGCGGCGAGCGTGTGCTGCTCTCCACCGCGACCAAAGCCTTGCAGGATCAGCTCTATGGCCGCGATCTGCCGCGTGTGCTGCAGGCGCTTGGCCTGCCCAAGCGCACGGCGCTGCTCAAGGGCCGTTCGAGCTACCTGTGCTGGCACCGACTGGTCAGCGCGCGCCAGCAGGCAATGGACGACGCCTTGGCATGCAGCCTGGGCGAAGTGGAGCAATGGGCGCAGGCCACGCAAACCGGTGACTTGGCGGAGCTGCCGCACCTCGACGAGCGCAGCAGTATCGCCACGCTGGTGACCTCCACGCGCGACAACTGCCTCGGCGCGGCCTGCGCCTACGCGCGGGACTGCCATGTCAACCTGGCGCGCCGCAATGCCCTTGCAGCCGACGTGGTGGTGGTCAATCACCACCTGCTATTTGCCGACATGGCGGTGCGCGAGTCGGATATTGCGCCGTTGCTGCCGAGCGTGCGTGTGGTGGTGGTGGACGAAGCGCACCAGCTCAACGACATCGGCGTGCAGTTCCTGGGTGCGCAGCTGGGCAGTGCGCGTCTGCAGGATTTCGCGCGCGAATTGTTGGCCACGGGCCGCCAATCGGCGCTCGGCCTGGCCGATTGGCATGCACTTGCCGCCGCACTCGATACTGCGGCGCGCAGCATGCGTGTGCTGCCCGGCGGCGATGGCGCTCCAGGACGTCGGGCGTGGGAAGACGGGGCGCCGCAAGGGTTCGAGGCAAGTGCCTGGACACAAGTGTTTGACCGTCTCCTGCCGCAGCTCGAAAGCATTTCGGCTGCACTGGCGCACGCATCGGCTTACGTGCCCGAGCTTGACCGCTTGCTGGAGCGCGCCGAGGACTTGCTCGGTTTGGCACGGCGCTTTGCGGCGCCGGCTGCTGGCGATCACGTGCGCTGGCTGGAAATCTCGGCCAGCGAGCTGCGCCTGATGGAATCGCCGCACGACGTGGCGCAGGCCCTGCGCTCGCGCCTGATGGGGCTGCCCGACCCGCAAGCCCAAGACGCGCCCGCCAACGCACCCGAGAGCATTCCGACGCCGCGCACCTGGATTTTCACCTCCGCCACCCTGGGTGACGATGAGCGCCTGTCGTGGTTCACCGAGCCTTGTGGCCTGCAAAACGCCCGTGTGCTGCGCGTCGCAAGCCCGTTTGACTACGCGGCGCAGGCTGCGCTCTATGTGCCGCAGCATTTGCCGGCACCGGGCGACGAAGCGCACAGCAGCGCTCTGGCCGTATGGCTGGCCCCCGCCGTGCAGCGCCTGGGCGGGCGCACTCTGGTACTGACCACCAGCCTGCGCGCCTTGCGTGCGATTGGCGCCGGGCTGCGTGAGGGCTTGCCTGCCCAAGCGGGTGTGGAGGTCCTGGTGCAGGGTGAATCGCCCAAGCGCTGGTTGATGGAGCGTTTTCGCTCCGGCAGCTCACGGGGGCAGGGCGGCTGCGTGCTGGTGGCCTCTGCCAGCTTCTGGGAGGGTTTTGATGTTCCCGGCGACACTTTGCAACTGGTGGTGATCGACAAGCTGCCCTTTCCCCCGCCAGGCGATCCGCTGGCGCGGGCCCGCGGACAGCGCATGGAGGCGCTCGGCCGCAGCGCGTTTGCCCACTATGCGGTGCCTGAGGCCGCTGTTGCGCTCAAGCAAGGCGCAGGGCGTTTGATTCGCAGCGAAACCGATCGCGGCATCCTGGTCGTGTGCGACCGGCGCCTCACCGATAGGGGCTACGGCAAGCGATTGCTGCGTGCCCTGCCGCCCATGCGCCGCCTGCTGGACGCTCAGGCGTTTGACGAGGCGCTGGCCGAGCTCACCACAACACCCACCACGGTTTCGACGCCCCCTTGAAACCGTTGGCGATGAAGGTGCTGTTGGGATAGTTCTTGTCCAGCACGCGTCGCGCGTCGTCGCGCAACTGGGTCAAACCCAGGGCATCGTACGACTTGACCAGGATGTAGAGCGCCTCTTCGGTTGCCGGCACCGCATCGTAGTCGGCCACTGCGCGCTGTGCGCGTGCGATGGCGGCCACATAGGCGCCTCGGTCGTAGTAGTAGCGCGCCACATGCACCTCGTATTGGGCGAGCGAGTTGACGATGTACGTCATGCGCTGGCGCGCGTCCTGCGCGTAGCGCGAGTTGGGAAAGCGCGTGGTCAGCTCGCGGAAGGTTTCGAACGAATCCTTGGCCGCCTTTTGGTCGCGCTCTGAGAGGTCTTGCCGCGACAGCCAGGAGAACATTCCCAGGTCGTCGTTAAAGTTGATCAGACCTTTGAGGTAGAGCGCGTAATCGAGCGCTGGGCTGGCAGGGTGCAACTTGATGAAGCGCTCCAGTGTCGCCAGGGCCTGCGCTTTTTCCTGGCCTTTGTACTGGGCGTAGGCCTTGTCGAGCTGGGCCTGCTGGGCTTGGGGTGTGCCAGCGGCACGGCCTTCGAGCTTTTCCAGCAGGGGCACGGCCTTGTCGTAGCTGCCACCGTTCATCTCGTCGCGTGCCTCGGCGGCAATCTTTTCGGTCGACCAGTTGGCCGTCTTGTCTTCGACACTGCTCGCACAGCCCGCCACGAGCGCGGCGGCAGCCAGCAGGGCAGGAAGGAGGGCACGGGGCGCACGCAGCATGGCGAATGGCTTTCTGAGGAGCAGAGGTTGGGGCAGGGCAGTGGCAGTGGCCAGCGCCCTGTCGGCAAAAAAAGCATTCTAGCGGCCCGATACGAGCGGGCCGGCATTGGGCTGCAAGCGGCTTTCTACAATGACGGGATGTTTGTTCATTTGCGCCTGCACACCGAGTTTTCCGTCGTCGATGGAACCAACCGAATCGACGAGGCTGTGGCCAGCGCAGCGGCCGATCAACAGCCGGCGCTTGCCATTACCGACCTGAGCAACCTCTTTGGCGCCGTCAAGTTTTACAAGGCAGCACGTGCCAAGGGGGTCAAGCCTTTGCTGGGCGCCGAGCTGCCATTGGAGGGTCTCGACGGCGCCGCGCCGTCGCGTCTGGTGCTGCTGGTGCAGGGCACGCAGGGGTACCTGAACCTGTCGGAAATCCTGGCGCGCGCCTGGACGCGCAGCGCCTCCAAAACCCAGGCGCTGGCGCGTTGGGAGTGGCTGGAGGAACTGGGCGAAGGGCTGATTGCGCTCTCGGGCGCGCAGGCTGGTCCAGTGGGTGCGGCGCTGGTGCGGGGTGATGAGACAGCCGCCGCCGATTGCGCGCTGCGCCTGGCACGCGTATTTCCCCACCGTTTTTACCTGGAAGTCCAGCGCGCCAGCCGGGCCGACGACGAAGTGCACGTGGTTGCCGCAGCACGCCTTGCCGCACGGCTCGAACTGCCGCTGGTGGCGACGCACCCGGTGCAGTTCGCCAGCCCCGACGATTACGAGGCGCATGAGGCGCGTGTCTGCATTGCCGAGGGTGAAATCCTCGGCAATGCCCGGCGCGTGCGGCGCTTCACGCGCGAGCAGTATTTCAAGACGGCTGCTGAAATGCAGGCGCTGTTTGCCGACCTGCCCAGCGCGCTGACCAATACGGTGGAAATCGCCAAGCGCTGCAACCTCTCGCTGGTGCTGGGCAAGCCCCAACTGCCCGATTTCCCCACCCCAGGCGGCATCCCGATTGATGAATTCTTTCGAATTTCGTCCTTCGAGGGCCTGGAGCAGCGCCTGGCGCACTTGTACCCGGATGCGCAAGAGCGCGAGCGCCAGCGGCCTCGCTATGTCGAGCGCCTTGAGTTCGAGCTCAAAACTATCCTCAAGATGGGGTTTCCGGGTTACTTCCTGATCGTTGGTGACTTCATCAACTGGGCCAAGAAAAACGGCTGCCCCGTGGGCCCGGGGCGCGGCTCGGGCGCCGGCTCGCTGGTGGCGTACGCGCTCAAGATCACCGACCTGGACCCGCTGGAATACAAGCTGCTGTTCGAGCGCTTTCTGAACCCCGAGCGGGTGTCGATGCCAGACTTCGACATCGACTTCTGCCAGGCCAACCGCGACCGCGTCATTGACTATGTCAAGGAAAAATACGGGAAGGACGCGGTCAGCCAGATCGCCACCTTCGGCACCATGGCCGCCCGCGCCGCCATCCGCGATGTGGGCCGCGTGCTCGACATGAGCTACACCTTTTGCGACGGCATCAGCAAGCTCATTCCCAACAAGCCAGGCCAGCACATCACCATTGCCGGGGCCATCGAGGCCGAGCCCATTCTGGCCGAGCGCCTGGCCCGCGAAGACGAGGTGAAAACCTTGCTGGCGCTGGCGCAAAAGCTGGAGGGCATGACGCGCAACGTCGGCATGCACGCGGGCGGCGTGCTGATTGCGCCGGGCAAGCTGACCGATTTTTGCCCGCTCTATCAGCAGCCGGGCAGCGAGTCCGCCGTGAGCCAGTACGACAAGGACGACGTCGAGGCCGTCGGTCTCGTCAAGTTCGACTTTCTGGGCCTGGCCACGCTCACCATCCTGGAAATTGCGCGCGAATTCATCATGCGCCGGCACAAGGGCCAGCAGGACTTTGCCTTTGAGAACATTCCCTTGGACGATGCGCCCACGTACCGCTTGTTCCAGCAGGGCAAGACCGAAGCTGTCTTCCAGTTTGAAAGCCGTGGCATGCAGGGCATGCTCAAGGAGGCCAAGCCGACGCGGCTCGAAGACCTGATTGCCCTTAACGCCTTGTACCGGCCGGGGCCTATGGACCTGATCCCCAGCTTCGTCGCGCGCAAGCACGGGCGCGAGCCGGTCGAATACCCGCACCCGCTGGTAGAAGAAATGCTGTCGGAGACCTACGGCATCATGGTCTACCAGGAGCAGGTGATGCAGACCGCGCAGATTCTGGGCGGCTACAGCCTGGGCGGCGCCGATCTGCTGCGCCGCGCTATGGGCAAGAAAAAGGCCGAGGAGATGGCGCAGCACCGCGGCATCTTCCGTGAGGGCGCGGCCAAGAATGGCCTCTCCATCGAAAAGGCCGACGAAGTTTTCGACCTGATGGAGAAGTTTGCCGGTTACGGCTTCAACAAGTCGCACGCCGCCGCTTACTCGCTGCTGGCCTACCACACCGGCTGGCTCAAGGTGCACTACACCGCCGAGTTCTTCTGCGCCAATATGACCGTGGAAATGGACGACACCGACAAGCTCAAGGTGCTGTTCGAGGACGCGCGCAAGAACTTTGGCCTCTCCTTCGAGCCGCCAGACGTGAACCGCGGCCGTTACCGCTTCGAACCTGTATCCGACACCGTCGTTCGCTATGGCCTGGGTGCGGTGAAAGGTACTGGGCAGCAGGCTATCGAGGCCATTGTCGCGGCGCGCGAGGGGCGCGGAGAGGGCGCCCACGGCAGCCGTTCAGGGCCATTTACCAGCCTGTTCGACTTTTGCCTGCGCGTCGACCGCACGCGCCTCAACAAGCGCACGGTGGACGCGCTCATCAAGGCCGGTGCCTTCGATGCGCTGGAGCGCAACCGCGCGGCGCTCAGTGCGTCTATCGACCGGGCGTTCGATTTCTCCGCAGCGGCGCAGGCCAATGAGCACCAGGGTGGCTTGTTCGACATGGACGACGGCGACGCCCATGGCTCTAGCACCCAAGAGCCAGATTTGGTCGCGGTAACGCCCTGGGGCGTGCGCGAGCAACTCACGTATGAGAAAACGGCGCTGGGTTTCTACCTCTCCGGCCATTTGTTTGACGAGGTGGCACGGGAAGTGCGCCGCTTTGTGCGCAGCGGCATTGACGAGCTCAAGGACAGCCGCGAGCCGCAGACCGTGGCTGGCATCGTCAGCGACTTTCGCGTCATCAACGGCCAGCGCGGCCGCCAGGCGATCTTCGTGCTGGAAGACGGCGTTGGCCGGGTCGAGGCCACGGCGAGCGACGCGCTGGTGCAGCAGCACCGCGAGCTGTTCAAGGACGATGAACTCTTGATTGCCACCGGCCGCTTGCAGCCGGGGCGCAACGGATTCGAGGCGCGCTTCGTCGTCCAGCAGGCCGGCGATCTGGCCCAGGCGCGTTGCCGTTTTGGCAAATACCTGCGCGTGGACGTGGGCGACAAGCCCCCGCAAGTGGCGCGGCTGTTGCAGGAGTACGCAGCGCGCAAGGAATCCACCGAGCATGGCGACCTGGTGCACGGCCTGCGTGTGCGCCTGGGCCTGCGCTGCTGCAGTGCAGAAGGCGCCGCCAGTGCCGAGTTGCAATTGGGCGATGCCCACCGCATGTACCCCAGTGATGCGGCGCTCGCGGCCTGGTCAACCGAGGCTGAACTTGGGCGCGCCGTAGTGGTCTACGAATGAGGGCCTTCGGGCTTGAAAAGCCCCTGGGCGCACTCAGTTACTTTCCCTGGCGTGCGAAGGCATGCCTTTTCCACCAGCAGGCTGTTTGCACCCTCGCTAGAATGAATTTCATGGCAACCCAACCTCCAGCACCCCCGCGCACGCCCCGCGTCACCCGGCCCAGGCCGGACGACGGCGACTCGGTCGTGCTCGAACGGCGCCCGCAAAAGACCCAGCCGCCGCAGATGTACCGGGTGCTGATGCTCAACGACGATTTCACCCCGATGGAATTTGTCATTGTGGTGCTGCAGGAGTTCTTTAGCAAAGACCGCGAAACGGCCACGCAGATCATGCTCAAGATTCACCTCGACGGCAAAGGCGTCTGCGGCGTGTATTCGCGCGACGTGGCAGCCACCAAGGTCGATCAGGTGCTCGATGCGGCGCACAGCGCGGGCCATCCGCTTCAATGCATTAGTGAACCGGTTGAATAACCATTCGGTCACCCCAAATACCGCTTATTCTTTTTCTGCAAGCACAAAGGAGTTCACATGATTGCCCAAGAACTGGAAGTCAGCTTGCACATGGCCTTTGTCGAGGCCCGGCAGCAACGCCATGAATTCATCACCGTCGAGCATTTGTTGCTCGCGTTGCTCGATAACCCCAGCGCCGCCGAGGTGCTGCGCGCATGCTCGGCCAATATTGACGATCTGCGCGCATCGCTGGCTAATTTCATCAAAGACAACACCCCGCAGGTCGCGGGAACCGATGAAGTCGACACCCAGCCCACGCTCGGTTTCCAGCGCGTGATTCAACGCGCCATCATGCACGTGCAGTCCACCGGCAATGGCAAGAAGGAAGTCAACGGCGCCAACGTGCTCGTCGCCATTTTTGGCGAGAAAGACTCGCACGCCGTGTACTACCTGCACCAGCAGGGTGTGACGCGGCTCGACGTCGTCAACTTCATTGCCCATGGCATCAAGAAGGGTGAGCCGCCTGAGGTGCCCAAGAGCGGGGAAGGCGCTGCCGAAGCCGAAGAAGGCAGCAGCGAGAAGAGCGAAAAGGCCTCGCCGCTGGAGCAATTCACGGTGAACCTGAACCAGCTCGCCAAGGAAGGCAAGATCGACCCACTGATCGGCCGCCACTACGAAGTCGAGCGCACCATCCAGATCCTGTGCCGCCGCCGCAAGAACAACCCGCTGCTCGTCGGCGAGGCGGGCGTGGGCAAGACGGCGATTGCCGAGGGCCTGGCCTGGCGTATCACCCAGGGCGACGTGCCCGAGATTCTGAGCGAAGGCATCGTCTATTCGCTCGATATGGGCGCGCTGCTGGCGGGCACCAAGTACCGTGGCGACTTCGAGCAGCGCTTGAAGGGCGTGCTCAAGTCGCTCAAGGACAAGCCCAACGCCATCCTGTTCATCGACGAGATCCACACGCTGATCGGCGCGGGCGCGGCCTCGGGCGGCACCCTGGATGCGTCCAACCTGCTCAAACCAGCGCTCTCGAACGGCGCGCTCAAGTGCATTGGCGCCACCACCTTCGCCGAATACCGCGGTATCTTCGAAAAGGACGCGGCCCTGTCGCGGCGCTTCCAGAAGGTCGATGTGGTGGAACCGACGGTGCAGGAAACCGTCGACATTCTCAAGGGCCTCAAGAGCCGCTTTGAAGAGCACCACAGCGTCAAGTACGCCGCCGCCGCATTGCAGGCTGCTGCCGAACTGAGCGCCAAGTACATCAACGACCGCCACCTGCCCGACAAGGCCATCGACGTGATCGACGAGGCCGGTGCCGCGCAGCGCATCCTGGTGCCCTCCAAGCGCAAGAAGACCATTGGCAAGACCGAGATCGAAGAGATCGTGGCCAAAATTGCCCGCATTCCCCCGGCCAACGTCTCCAACGACGACCGTGGCAAGCTGCAGGTGCTCGAACGCGACCTCAAAAGCGTGGTCTTCGGGCAAGACAAGGCGCTCGATGTGCTGGCGTCCGCCGTCAAGATGGCGCGCTCCGGCCTGGGCAAGGGCGACAAGCCCATTGGCGCCTTCCTGTTCAGCGGCCCCACGGGCGTCGGCAAGACCGAAGCGGCCAAGCAACTGGCCTACATCATGGGCATCGAGCTGATCCGCTTCGACATGTCGGAGTACATGGAGCGCCACGCCGTCAGCCGCCTCATCGGCGCGCCTCCGGGCTACGTGGGCTTTGACCAGGGCGGGCTGTTGACCGAGGCCATCACCAAGAAGCCGCACTGCGTGCTGCTGCTCGACGAAATCGAAAAGGCGCACCCCGACATCTTCAACGTGCTGCTGCAGGTGATGGACCACGGGAGCCTGACGGACAACAACGGGCGCAAGGCCGACTTCCGCAACGTCATCATCATCATGACAACGAACGCGGGCGCCGAGACCATGAACAAGGCCACCATCGGCTTCAACAACGCCCGGCAGGCGGGCGACGAGATGGTCGACATCAAGCGCTTGTTCACGCCCGAGTTCCGCAACCGCCTGGACGCCATCGTCAGCTTCAAGGCGCTTGATGAAAACGTCATCCTGCGCGTGGTCGACAAGTTCTTGCTGCAGCTCGAAACTCAGCTCGCCGAGAAAAAGGTCGAGGTCACCTTCACCGACAACCTGCGCAAGCACCTGGCCAAGAAGGGGTTCGACCCGCTGATGGGCGCGCGGCCGATGCAGCGCCTCATCCAGGACACCATTCGCCGCGCCCTGGCCGACGAACTCCTGTTTGGCCGCCTGCAGGACGGTGGTCGCCTGACGGTGGACGTCGAGACCAAAACCGACGAGCAGGGCGTGGAAACGTCCGAGGTCAAGCTGGACATCCAGCCGCTGCCCAAGAAGGAGCGCGCCACCAAGTCCGAGCCAGCGGAGCCGGAAGAGGCCACGGCAGACTGAGCGAGCGCAGCGCTCCCTAACAAAGGCCAGCAGGGCGACTTGCTGGCCTTTGTTGTTGGCAGGCGCAGCGAAATCGCGATCCAACCCCAATCCCGGACAGGGCCGTGCGCGCTGGCCGCGACCTGAGTTTCAGAATCCGGAAAAAATAACTCAAAAACAGGAGCTGCTAGCGCATGAGCAATGAGCGCTAGAGGCCGATTTTGATACTGAAAAACCGCTATCAAAAACAGAGTCTTCTAAATCACGGCAACACCCCTGGCCAGCCACCCTCCCCGAGCAGGTCCGCGCCGTAGCCGAAGCCCTGGCCCGCAGCCCCGCACCGCTCACACCGCTCACACCGCCCGCGCTGGAAGCCCACTTCAAAGGCCGTGGCCCCTGGAAGAAGGGCTTGCCCACGCTGCTGCAAACGCTGGAAGCCCTGGGCCGCGCGCAGGCGGTAGCGGTGGAAGGCGCGGCCGCGTGGCGGGGGTGAGCATTTTCGGGCTCCAGCAAGGCCGATCTGGACGTGACCGCCAAGCGTTACCGCAATCTGTTGAAGGATCTGTCTAAGAAGTGCGATTCGACCCAGGCATGTCACCCATCGGGCGTCTGGGCCCGCCTTTTGATCGCGTCGCCATCACCCCACCGGCGCCCCGAACAGCGCCCCCACGCCCGCGGTGATGGCCATGGCCAGCGCACCCCAGAACGTCACGCGCCAGGCGCCTACCAATAGGCCGGCGCCGCCGGTGCGCGCGGCCAGGGCGCCGAGCAGGGCCAGAAAAACCAGCGCGGTTCCCGGCACCCAGGCCAGCAGGCTGCCTGCGGGCGCAACGACCGCCACCAGCAGGGGCAAAGCGGCGCCGACGGCAAAGCTGGCGGCGGAGGTGAGCGCGGCCTGCACCGGGCGGGCGGCCAGGGTCTGCGAGACTTCGAGTTCGTCGCGCGCGTGCGCGCCCAGCGCATCGTGCGCCATGAGCTGCTGGGCCACCTGCTGCGCCAGCCCGGGGGCGAGGCCCCGGCCTTCGTAGATGGTGGCCAGCTCGCGCTCTTCAGCCTGCGGGTCGGCCGCCAGCTCGCGCCGTTCGCGGTCGAGGTCGGCTTTTTCGGTGTCGGCCTGCGAGTGCACCGACACGTATTCGCCCGCCGCCATCGACATGGCACCGGCCACCAGGCCCGCCACCGCCGTCATGACGATGGCAGACGGGCTGGCCTGCGCGGCCGCCACGCCCACCACCAGGCTGGCGGTGGAGACGATGCCGTCGTTGGCGCCCAGCACGGCGGCGCGCAGCCAGCCAATGCGCTCGCCCCGGTGGCGTTCAAGGTGCAGGCGGCGGGTGGCAGAGGTCATGGTGTGCTTTGGGGTGGCGGAGCCTGGCAGGGTAGGGGCCGCAGCGTCCATCCGTCAAGCCTGAGGGGCGTTGAGATCAAGAAAGAAGGAAAGGCGCCAAAACGGCGCCTCTTTCTTGGGTAGTCAAGGCCGCTGCGGTTGGTCAACTCGATGATTTGCGGCATGCGCTACTCCCGCATAAAATTGGAACGGCCTCACACAGCATTGGCCACCGGGCGATCAGCTCGGACCCGTCTCGGACGTTGATGGGCCAAGGGGTGTGGGGCTTTCATTTCGCAGCACTGGTTTTGATCACCAGGCTGATCAGCTGAAGCGACCGATTGCGCTTGCCACTCAGCAATTTCCACATCGCCCGGAACGTCTCGCCGTTGGTCGCCTTGAGCGCCACCACCGTGGGGTTGTCATCGGCAGGCACCTCGCGCACGAAATCAGGCGCCGTCTGCTCGGAGTTGACGCAGCGGTTCACATCGACCGAGAGCGCCCGACCGATCGCTGGCGGATACCATCCCAGCGTTCCTGTTCTCGATGACACGCACCGCCCGCCATGCTTTCCCACACCTTCCTCTGGCACGACTACGAAACCTTCGGCTCCGACCCGCGCCGCGACCGGCCGGCGCAGTTTGCCGCCATCCGCACCGACGCCGACCTGAACGAGATCGGTGAGCCGCTGATGCTGTACTGCCAGCCGCCCAACGACTATTTGCCCGAACCCGAGGCCTGTTTGATCACCGGCATCACGCCGCAGATCGCCTTCGAGCGCGGCGTGAGCGAGCGCGAATTTGCCGCGCGCATCCACGAGGCCATGGCCCAGCCGGGCACCATTGGCGTGGGCTACAACACGATTCGCTTTGACGACGAGGTCACGCGCCACATGTTCTGGCGCAACCTCATCGACCCCTATGGCCGCGAGTGGCAGAACCAGTGCGGCCGCTGGGATCTGCTCGACGTGGTGCGCCTGGCCTATGCGCTGCGGCCCGATGGGCTGATCGTGTGGCCCAAGAAGGAAGACGGCTCGCCCAGCTTCAAATTGGGCGACTTGGCCAAGGCCAACGGCCTGCTGCACGAGGCAGCGCACGACGCGCTCTCGGACGTGCGCGCCACCATTGCCCTGGCGCGGCTCTTGCGCCAGCACAACGCCAAGCTGTTTGACTTTGCCCTCGGCCTGCACAAAAAAGAGCGCGTGGCGGCCGAGCTGCGCCTGCCGACCGATGTGCAGAACGCGCGGCCCTTCCTGCATGTCTCGGGCATGTTCCCCGCCGAACGTGGGTGTCTGGCGGTGATGTTCCCGCTCGCCACGCACCCGACCAACAAGAACGAACTCCTGGCCTGGGACTTGGCGCACGACCCGTCCGAGCTGGCGACACAAAGCGTGGAAGAGCTGCGCCTGCGGCTGTTCACGCGCAATGCCGACCTGCCTGAAGGCGTCAAGCGCCTGCCGGTCAAGGGCGTGCACCTGAACAAGTCGCCCATGGTGGTGGGCAACGTCAACACGCTCACGCCCGAACTGGCGGCGCGCTGGGGCATCGATTTGGGGCAGATTGCGGCGCACGCGGCGCGCGCGCGTTTGCTGCCCGACATGAGCGCCATTTGGGCGGCGGTGTACCAGCGGCCCAAGGCCGAGGGCCCGGCGCCGGACGTGGAGCAGGATTTGTACGGCGGTTTTGTCGGCAATGGCGACCGGCGCCGGCTCGACGAGCTGCGCGCCATGACCGGCACGCAACTGGCCAGCGCGCGCACCGGCTTTGACGACGCCCGCCTCACCGAACTGCTGTTTCGCTACCGCGCGCGCAATTTCGCGTCCACCCTCACGCCTGAGGAGCAGGCCCGCTGGCTGCAGCACCGCACCGATTGCCTGCTGCATGGGCAGGGCGGGGCGCTGACTGCGCAGGCGCTGTTCGAGCGCATCGACGCGCTCTCCGAGACGGCCGATGAGCGCGCCGAAGAGATTCTGGGCGCGCTGTACGACTGGGCCGAAACCGTGGTGCCGGAGCAATAGCCATGGCCAATGCCGTCCCCGCCACCATCGGCAAATACCGCATCGAGCGCGAGCTGGGCCGGGGCGCCAGTGGCGTGGTGTACCTGGGGCTCGACGGCCTGCGCGGTCGCAAGGTGGCGGTGAAACAAATGCACGCGCACCTGCTGGCCGAACCGGCGCAGGCCGCGCGCCACCGGCGCCAACTGCGCCAGGAAGCCGCGCTGGCCGCGCAACTGCGCCACCCCAACATCGTGCGCCTGCTCGACGCCGACGAAGAGGCCGAGCCGCCGTACCTGGTGTTTGAATACGTCGATGGGCAGCCGCTCTCGCACCACGCCCGCCCTGATGCGCTGCTGCCGTTGGCGCAGGTGCTCGACATCGCCTTCAAGTGTGGCCACGCCCTCGCATACGCCGAGCGCCAGGGCCTGGTGCACCGCGACATCAAGCCGGCCAATATCCTGCTGGAGCAGGGTGGCGACGTGAAGCTGGTCGATTTCGGCGCCGCGCTCTCCACCCGCAGCGACGCCACGCAGCTCGCCGGCCTGGTCGGCTCGCCGTCGTACATGTCGCCCGAACAGGTGCGGGAGGAATCGCTCACGCACCACAGCGACATGTTCTCGCTCGGCGTCGTGCTGTACGAGCTGCTCACTGGCCGGCGGCCTTTTGACGGTGAAACCGATTTCGCCACGATGTACCGCATCGGCCACGACGAGCCGACCGCCCCAGGCCTGCTGCGCGCGTCCTTGCCGCCCGAGGTGGATGCCTTCGTGCTGCAGGCGCTCGCCAAGGCACCGCAGGATCGCTTCCCGCGCTGGGCCGACTGGTCAGACGCCTTGGGCGCGCTCTCGCGTGCTTTGCCCCGCCAGAAGTCGCAGGACACCGAAACCGAGCGTTTCACCTGTCTGCGTACGCTGCCGTTCTTTGCCGGCTTTCACGACGTTGCGCTCTGGGAGCTGATGCGCCTGGGCAGCTGGCGCCGCGCGCCACGCGGAACGGCCCTCATGACCGAGGGCGCGCCCGGCGATTCGTTTTGCATCCTCATCGAAGGCCAGGTCGGCATTCGCCGCCAGGGCTGGCAGCTCTGCACGCTGGATGCCGGCGTCACCTTCGGCGAAATGACCTACCTGCGCCCCGAATCCCCCCTGCGCACCGCCACCGCCGTGGCCGAGAGCGAGGTGCTGGTGCTCAAAGTGCGCAACCCCGCGCTGCGCGGCGCGTCCGAGGCGCTGCAATCGTGTTTCGACAAGGCGTTTATCAAGCTGCTGGTGGGGCGCCTAGTGGCCACCAACGAGCAGGTGGCGGAATGGGATTTGGTGGCGGCGCCGCCGGATGATTCCTGAATTGATAGCTGCTAACGCTTATGAGGTAAGCGCTAGAGGCTATTTTTGTGTAAATTTTGAAATCGCTGCACCCGCTGTGTGTGCTGCCGCCGCCCAGTCGTGCTGGGCCTGCGCTGGGCGGTAAGCGGCGTCGTTCCACAGCCGGTCGATGAGCGACTCCAGAGCCTTGTGCATCGGCTCTGGCAGCGCCATGCGGTGGGCCACCGATGGCACCAGCGTGTTGGCCAGGCGCGCCGCCAGAAAGTAGGCGCTCGACTCTTTGGCGCAGGCATCAAAGGGCGCCATGTCCACCCCGGGGGTGACGGGAATGGAGCCCTTGGCCAGGTTGAAGTTGCGCTGGAAATCCAGGCTGGTCACCGCATGGGCCAGGGCATTTTGCTCGGCGGTGGCCTCGGGGTTGGTCCCTTGGCGAAAGACGGCCAGGCTGTCGACCACATAGTCGTAGACGGTGGCGCCGCCTGGCGTGGAGGCGCACAAAAAATCGCGATCGGGCACCTGTTTCGCGGCCAGGAATTCACCCTTGGCCCAATCGCCCATGACCTGCATGGCCGCCTTGCCTGCAATGACCTGCGCCGTAGCGGCGTTCCAATCCTGGCTGGAGGCAGCGTCAGAGGCCTTGGCAGGCACAGTCAGGGGTTTGAGTGCGACAAAGGTTTGCATGGCGCGCTCCATCGTGGCGCCTCCAATGGCGGCGGGGTCGCCCTGCACCAGGGCGTGCCGGTAAAAATCTGCGCCGCCCGTGCCCAGCACCACGGTCTCGAACAGCGTCAGGTTCTGCCAGGGTTGGTTGCCGTGGGCCAGCGGGGTGATGCCGGCTTGCTGCAGGCGCTCGGCCAGCTGAAAGAACTGTGGCCAGCTCTGCGGCGCGCGCCCCTGCGCTTGTGCCAGCAGGTGGCGGTTGATGTACAGCCAGTTCACCCGGTGCACGTTGACCGGCACGGCGACATAGGTGTCCTTGTACTTCACCTGTTCGGCAATCTGGCGCGGAATTTGGTAATCCCAGTGGTCCGATTTCGCCAATGCATTCAGCGATGCCAGCGCCCCCTGGTCGCCCCATTGGGCCAGGTCAGCGGCTTTCATCTGCACCGCATCGGGCGCACGGTGCGCGGCGATGCGCTCGCTCAGGATCTTGGCCAGGGCGTCGGCGTCGCCGGCCACCGTGGGAGTCTTGAGCGTGAGGCCTTGTGTGGCCAGGGTCGCGCGCAGCGATTCCACGGCCCGGGCCTCGCCCCCGGAGGTCCACCAGTGCAGCAACTCCACCTCGGCGGCTGCCGCTGGCGTGAGGGCGGTGGTGAACAGCAGCGCCGCCGCCAGCAGGCTTTTGACGCGGAATGGCCCCGACAGCATCAGGGGGCGCGGGGCAGGCTGGCGAGAGGTGGGGGACATGGTGCGCGCCTCCTGGCGGTTCGTCAGCGGGGTTGAAAACGGATGCCGGGCAGGGCGTGTGAAGGGGCTGCGCGGTGTGGTGCTGGCGATGGCGGCGCGATTTGCACCGCCGCATCGCCTGGCAGGCGGAAGGAGTCCACTGCGTGCGCCAGCGCATCGGCTTGCTGGTCCAGGCTGTGCGCCGCCTGCGCGCTTTGCTCCACGAGATGCATGTTTTGCTGCGTCATCTCGTTCAGCTGGGTCAGCGTGGCACGCGCGTGGTCTGCGTCCAGGGCCTGTTGGTCCATGGCCAGACGAATGTCTGCCGCCAGGGCGGCCGCGGCATTGACTTGCTCCAGCACATCGCACATGGTGGTCCCTGCGCCGTGCACATGGGCGACACCCCGGTTGACGCAGACCATCGAATCGTCGATCAGGTGCTTGATCTCCTTGGCCGCGCTGGCGCTTCGCTGGGCCAGCGTGCGCACCTCACTGGCGACGACGGCAAAGCCGCGGCCGTGCTCGCCCGCGCGGGCGGCTTCCACGGCTGCGTTGAGCGCCAGGATGTTGGTCTGGAAGGCAATGCCGTCAATGACGGTGGTGATCTCGCCAATCTTGCGGCTTGAGGCCTGGATCGCGTCCATGGCCCCGCGTGCCTGGTCCACCTTGCTGCCGCCTTCGGTGGCCACGGTGGCGGCACTTTGGGCCACGCTGGCGACGCGGGCCACGGCACTTGCCGTCTCGCTCAGGCTTTGTGCCATGTGGTGGATGGCATCGGACGTGCGCTGCAGGTGCTCGCCCTGTTGTTCGGTGCGCCCGGACAGGTGGCCGTTGCCCGTCGCAATTGCATGGCTGGCTGCCTGCACGGTGTGTGCCGACTGGCGGATCGCCCCGACGGTGCTGCTCAGTTGCTGGCGCATGCGCTCTACCGTGGCCTGGACCTGTGCAATCTCGCGCGGTGCAAAACGCTGCAGCGTTGCCGTGGAGGCCGAAAGATCGTTCGCGGCCACGGTCTCGATCTCGCCCGCCATGCTGCGCAGCGGTTGCACCAGCCAGCGCCGCGCGCCACCCCACACGGCCAGGCAGGCAGCGGCAAACAGGGCGGTCAGCACCCACAGCCGGGTCAGGCTGCGCGTGAAGTCGGCCTGAATACTGGCCTGCAGGTGGCTGGCCTGCTCGTTGCGGTACGCCAGCACCGCATCCACCGCCTTTTCAAACTCGGCATCCAGCGCGGGGGTCTTGTTGCGCAGTGTGTTGATGTAGTTTTGCGGGTTGCCTTTCTGCAGGGCCACCACCAGCGGCTCCAGCCCCTCGGCCAGAAAGACGGTGTACCGGGCCTCGGCTGCCTTGGCCATCGGCGCTTCGGCAGCGCTTTTGGGGGCCTTCTGGTAGCGCTCAAACGCCTTGCGTGAGTCGGCCAACTTGGCCTGTGCCGTGTGCAAGGCCTGCTCGGCTTCCTTGAACATGCCGTACGAGCTGTACACCGAGGCCTGCACCATCCACACCCGCGAATTGCGTGTGTTGTCGACCGATTCAGAGAGGTCTTGCAGCACCGAAATTTCACGGGCAACCAGGTCAAACGAGGCGTTGCTCTTGACCAGCGCGGTCAAGGAGCTGGCCGCCGAGGCCGCAAACACCAGCGCCAGGGCCATGAGCGCTGCCGTGAGCATGGCGCCAATCGAGCGCCGGGAGGCCTGGGTATGCGGGTCTGCTGATGTGTAGGGAAGGGTGGACATGGGGCAGGTCGGGGCAAGGGACGCGCCGACGGTGTTGGGTGCAGCAAGCAAGGTTTTTGCATGCCGAGTAATTACATTAATTAATGTAATTTGGCCCGTGCCTGCAGCCGTATGGGATTTACCCTGAGCCGCGTGGGCGGCCATGGGGCATGGGTCTGCTGGTCAAGGCGTGGCAAGGTCACCGTCCGTACGGGGCCGATGGGTCCGATGCCTTGACTGCCATCTCGTGCGCTTTGCTGCGCTAGAAGTTGCCGGGCGAGCACTCGAACAACAAGGCTAGCAGCACGTGTTTCTATAAAAATTAATAGCATTCAGCGCTTATGGGATAAGCGCTAGAGCGAAATTCGAGCTGAAACTTCACCCAAAAAACCAATAGCACACCCCGATCGCCGCTAGCACCCCCGCCAACTCCGCCAGCAGGGCGCAAGGCACCGCGTGCCGCACCCGCTGAATGCCCACCGCGCCAAAGTACACCGCCAGCACATAGAAGGTGGTTTCCGTGCTGCCCTGCACCGTGGCCGCCACCAGCGCAGGGAAGCTGTCCACGCCCTTGGCCTGCATGGTCTCGATCAGCATGGCGCGCGCGGCGCTGCCTGAGAACGGTTTGACCAAGGCGGTCGGCAGCGCATCGACAAAACGCGTGTCCCAGCCCGCGCCTTCGACCAGCCAGCGGATGCCATCGAGCACATAGCCCAGCGCGCCGGATGCGCGCAGCACGCCCACGGCGCAGAGCATGGCGACCAAATAGGGCAGCAGGTTGCGGGCCACGTCGAAGCCCTCGCGCGCACCCTCCACAAACGCCTCGTACACCGGCACGCGCCGCCAGGCGCCGAGAAGCACGAAGAGCAGGACCAGGCCGAACAGCGTCAGGTTGCCCGCGAGCGACGAGAGGTGTGCCAGCGCGGTGGCGCCCAGCGTGGAAAGAAAGGCCACCAGCGCGGCGATGCCCAGCGCCAGCGGCAGCAGGTAGGCGAGCACCACCGGGCTCCAGATGGGCAGGCGCTGCACCACGGCCACGCTCAGCAGCCCAACCAGGGTGGAGGCCGAGGTCGCCAGCAGAATCGGCACGAACACCAGCGTCGGGTCGGGTGCGCCTTGCTGCAGGCGGTACATGAAGATGGTGACGGGCAGCAGCGTGAGCGACGAGGCGTTGAGCACCAGGAACAGGATTTGTGCGTTGGTGGCGGTCTCGGGCTCGGGGTTCAGGCTTTGCAGCGAATGCATGGCCTTGAGGCCAATGGGTGTGGCGGCGTTGTCCAGCCCGAGCGCGTTGGCGGCGAAGTTGAGCGTCATCAGGCCCAAGGCCGGGTGGCCGCGCGGCACGCCGGGCATCAGTTTGGCAAACAGTGGCGAGAGCCAGCGCGCCAGGGTTTCGACCAGGCCGGCGCGCTCGGCAATGCGCAAAAAACCCAGCCACAGCGTGAGCGTGCCAAACAGCAGCAGCATCACTTCGACCGAGAGCTTGGCCATGGCAAACAAGGCCTCGACCATGGCAGCAAACACCTGGGCGTTGCCGCCGGCCAGCCACTGCACCAGCGCGGCGAGGGCAGAGGTGACGAAAAAACCCAGCCAGAGGGTGTTGAGCATGTTCGGAGCCTGTCGCACTTGGAATCACCGGCTACAAAACGGCCGCAGCGGTCCATTTTCCACCGGTTTCTTGCCCCATAGGCCTGCTATGGGGCTGCAAACCCGGCGCAAACTGTCCTCGCTGGGGCCGTTTTTCGCTTTCGGTGCTCCAAGTCCGACAGGCTCCCACAGCCGCGCAGGGAGAGGAAAGAAGCCGCCATTGTGCGTGCGGCGGCGGTGGTAACCTTGCCCTCTTTCGCCCGGACTTTCCCTCAGCCGTTGGGGGGGTGGTGCAGTGTTTCACGCTATATGGCACATAAAAAGGCGTCTTTTCGGCCCTGGCCGCGTTGCAAATCCTCGCGATACCTACGGGTATCGCTGCGGTTTGCGCCTCGCCAGGACCAAAAATCCATCCTTTTTATTTGTGCCATCCAGCATGAAGCACTGCACCAGCGGGCACCATCAAGGAACTCGCATGGGTGCGCAATGGAAAGCAAAGGGCAAGGCGCAGGCCGCTGACGCCCGCGGAAAACTGTTTGGCAAGCTCGCCAAGGAAATCATGGTCGCCGCGCGCGGCGGCGCCGACCCGGCTGGCAACTCCAAGCTGCGGCTGGTGCTGGAGCAGGCCCGCAAGGTCTCCATGCCCAAGGACACGCTGGAGCGCGCCATCAAGAAAGGTGCTGGCATCGGCAGCGACGCCGCCAGCTTCGAGCATGTGGTGTATGAGGGCTTCGCCCCGCACCAGGTGGCGGTGATGGTCGAATGCCTGACCGACAACGTCAAACGCACCGCGCCCGAAATGCGCGTGCTGTTTCGCAAGGGGCAGTTGGGCACCTCGGGCTCGGTCGCCTGGGATTTTGACCACGTCGGCATGATCGAGGCCGAGCCCGCAAGCGCGGGCGCCGATGCCGAAATGGCCGCCATCGAAGCCGGCGCGCAGGACCTGGAGCCCGGCGAGGAAGAGGGCCAAACCCTGTTCTGGACCGAGCCCACCGACCTCGACGCCGTGAGCCGCGCGCTGCCTGAGCATGGGTTTACGGTGCTCTCCGCCAAGCTGGGCTACCGCCCCAAGAACCCGGTGGACCCGGCCAGCCTGAGCGCCGAGGCGCTGGAGGAAGTCGAAGCCTTCCTGGCCGCCATCGACGCCAACGACGACGTGCAGAACGTGTACGCCGCGCTGGGCTGAGCTAGCTGCCACATGGAATGAGCGAAGACCACTACAGCACCCTGGGCCTGCCGGCCACGGCCACTCTGGCCGACATCAAGCGGGCGTTTCGGCAGAAGGCGTCCTACTATCACCCTGACCGCAACGCGGCGAGCGACGCCGCTGCGCGTTTTCGTGCGGTGCAACAAGCCTACGATGTTCTGTCCGACGCCGAGCGGCGCCAGCAGTACGACGACAACCGCCGCCGCAACCTGCTCGACGATCCGCTGGCAACTGCCAGCGAAATCTGGCAGGCCTACGTGAAACGAATGGAGTTGCCATGAAGCTATCGCGCTACTTTTCCGACCTGCGCTCGGCCTACGAGGCCGAGCTGGACGATCTGACCTCGGATTCCGAGGGCAAGGATGTGCTCAAGAAACGCCTGGCCGCCAAACGCAGCGAAATCGGCTTTCTGGTGCAAATGCTGAGCTACAGCCCCGAGATGGTGGCCGTGGTCTTCCACCGCGGCTTTCGCTTTGCCAAGCCGGCCGCCATGCAGCGCCTGCTGACGCTGCAGCCCGAGGCGCTGCCCGCGTGGCCGGAACTGGCCGGCTCCGTCGCACTCGAACCCTGGGCCGAGCCGGTGGCGTTCAAGGTGCTGGCCGAACCCGGTGGCCCGGCCTTCATGACCGTGGCCGCCTGCCTGGAATTCCTGCACGCACACGGTTTTGCCTCGGCCGATGCCCCACCGAAGGAAGCCGATGAGGACGAAGACCGCCGCGACCACGACGATGACGACGACGCCGCTGGCCTGAGCACCGACGACGCGCACGGCCCGCGGGACGAGCGCTCGCTCGACGAGGCCGGCGCCGACTGGCTGGCCGAGCAGGGCTTCGAGCGCAAGGAATAGCCACACCCATGAACCATCTTGCACTGATAGAAAAAACCACCAGCCTGATCGCTGCAGGCGACATCGTTGGCGCGGAAGGCGCGCTGGCCGAGCTGGCCGACGAAGAAGGCGACCGTGCCTTGATGGTCGTACTTGACCAACTGGCGCCCAAGGATGTGCTGGCCGTCATGCGCGAGTACGACAGCTCCAAGGCCTCGGTGGTGAACCTGCTGGTGACACCCGAGCAGTTTGCCCGCGCCATGGTGCTGGAGAAGCAGTACAAAGACCTCACGCACCAGCATCTGCGCAACATGGTCAACGCCGTGGTGTTCCGCGACGGCGCCGACCCGCTGGAGTTTTTGAACGCCATTGGCGACTTGGAGGGCGGCGCCGAGGCACTCGCCAACTACTTCACCGAGAAGTGGAGCCGCGTCGAATCCTTTGCCCGTACCGGCAGCTTTGACGCCACCGAAGACTACGGCCTGATGCTGAGCGACGATGAGCTGCTGGCTTCGGGCTATGTGCGCCCACGCGTCGAGCTTGACGAAGTGGCCGACCAGGACTGGATGCAGATGGCCTGGCTGCTGCGCTACGAATGCCGCGACCTGTTCATTGAAATGCTTCTGGTGCTGCGCGCCAAGGCCCGCGCCCACGACCTGGGTGAGGGCGACGAGGCAGAGGATGTTGAGGACGACGGCAAGTTCGAGACCAGCGCCACCGACCGCGGCAAGGCGACCCCGGCAGCGCGCGCCTCCGACGAAGAATCGGCCATCTGATGTCCGGCAGCAGCAAGGCCGGTGCGTCGGCGCAGGTACAGGCGCAGGCCATGGCGCTGCACGATGCGCGGCCGCTCTTCGAAAAAGCGCTGGTCTATGGCGTGCAGCACGGCATCGTGGGCGCCGAGCGCCTGGCTGCCATGCACACCGAGGCGCCCAGGGGCATGGTGCAGATCGCGCGCTACTTCGGCAGCGAGTTCCTGCGCCCCGAACTGGAGCGCGCACGCGAGCGCATGGTTAACTTCATCAGCCTGCACCTGCAGGACGCCACCGGCGGCGACCTGGCCCAGGCCGCGCGCCTGCTGGCGGACCATTCGCTGCTGTCGCGCTCCAAGGCCGGCACGGATTTGCTGCGCCAGTTGATCGCCCTGCCCGAAAGCAGCCACTTTGGCATGCAGGGCCAGGACGAAGCGCAGGTCTCGCTGCTGGCGCTGTGGTCGCTGCGCAGCTATGCGCAGTACCGCGAAGAGCTGGAGCGGCGCAGCCGCATTGGCGAGGCCGTGCAGGCCGCGCTGTGGCTGGCCGAGCGCTATGCGCTGGACGACGACGTTCTGGAAGACGGCGATGCCGAAGGCGTGATTCGCACGGCGTTGGTCCTGCAGGCCCTGGGCTACCGCGGTGCCGAATGGCCCAGCGTCGCAGGGTTCCGAAAATTGCTGACCACACGCCGCGTGGCTGGGAAGGCGCTTGGCGGTGCGGCGGCCCTGCCATCGCCCAAAGGTTTGCCATCGGCCTTGCATGCGGTGGTGGACGCACAAAAACCTGCGGTGCTGGCCGATCTGGGCAAGCTGCTCGACCCGGCCCGCCCCTTGGGCACGCTGCTGCGCCCCATGAGCGCGCTGCGGAGCCGCTACTTTCTGCTCGAAGACCCGCTGGGCGAGGTGGACGAGTACCTGCGCGCGGCCGAACCACTGGGCGAGGACGAGCCGCCGCCTGCTGCTGCCAGCAAGACCTGGGAACGCGCCACGCAGGGCGAGAACGATGAGGCTGCGCTGCTCACGCTGTTCCTCTGTCTGGCCGTTGGCGTGCCGAAGAAAACCCTGCTGCCCGAAAAAGCCGCCAAGGCCTTGGTGCGAAAGCTCCGCACCAAGGGCTGGGCGCCCGAGCTGGCCGAAACCTTCATCGCCGAGCATGCTCCAGAAGTGCACCGCGCCGACTATCTGGCGCTATGGCGCAGCTTTGTCGGTGAGTCGCGCGGCACGCTGCAAGATGACCACGACTACGGCCTCGGAGACGCGCTGGCGCTGTTGCGGCGCGAGTGCCACGTGGGGGGGTGATTCGATCTGGCTCAGAGGCGACTCAAGACCCATTGGCACCAGGCTTGTGCAGCGTGGTCCTCGGGTGGACTGGCGGCATGGGCGGCTGGCCAACGCCGCTGGCAGGCATTGACAATGCTTTGCAGTTGCCAAAGGGCTTCTTTTCCCACAAACGCGACTTCCGCCATCCCAGCGGCATCGCCGTCGAGTTGTGCGATCAACGCGATTTGTTGTGTGGGGTGGGTCCCCGACTCCAGCAGCACTTTGTGCAGGGCCCCAAGCCGCATTTCAATAAAGGCCAACGGCTGAGCCAGCGCCTGCTTTGCGCTGGTCAGTTGCTCGCTGCGCACCAAGGACGCTTTCAGGCGGTCCCATTCTGAAAATGCGTCTGCCAGAATTTCAAGTTGGCGAGCCGCATTCGCACCAAGCGGCATGAGGGCTGAGTCGCGTGCGCGTTCTTCATCGAGCAAGGGAAGCAAATACGCGCTGAGCCCGGCAGGAAACTTCCGGTGGTTCAAGCGCAGCACCAGCGCCAGTTGCAGCGCCGGCATTTCTTCGTATTTTTCATAAATGGCGGCAGCCACCTCAGCCAGCAGCAATATGCGCCCCAAGGCCGAGATCTGCGCACCAGGAATGCCGCGCGGGTAGCCCGAACCGTCCATTCTTTCGTGGTGTTCGAGGATGGCCACCTCGACCGAACGGGGGTACACCTGGGCCTGGCGCACCATCAGCATGGACGTGATGGGGTGCACGACCAAGTGTTTGCGGTCGGCACCGACCGGCTTGTGTTGCGGATCTTCCCACGCAGGATCCAGATGCAGCATGCCGGCGTCGTGCATCAGTGCTGCCGCGCAGAGTGCGACGCAATCGCGCGCGCTTGTGTCCGAGCGAAGCGCCAGATACAGGGCGATCAGCATCATTTCCACGCTGTGCTTCCACAAGGCGGGGCGCTGCTCCCGCATCAAAGTCAGCTTGAAAGCAACAGAGGAAGGCAGTGGCATGGATGCCAGAGGGGCAAGAAGGCTTTCCGGCGAGCGCAGGGTTTGCGCCAGCTTATAGGGCAGGACGGAGCTTGCAAGCATCTCGCGTGCCGCAGCGCTCAGCGATGCGGTGGTCAGTGCCCCCTCCACCCACAGATGGGTGTCTACGGGCTCGCGCAAAGTGTGCTGTACCAATCGCTCGTACAGCCGACAGTCGATGCGCATGCCCTCGGCCACCAGTTTGACGCCGCTTTCGCTGTAGATGGCTGCCTGCGCCACCACGGGCCGGGTTTCAGCCAGTTCCGTGACCGCATGCAAATAGTGCGCGCTGTCGTGCAGCGGGGCGCTGGCATCGAGTGTCTCGTCGGTCATGGATGGGGTTCGCGATGGGTCAATGAACAGTGCTGTGGAACCGAATGTACGTAGCGGTCTGCGTGTCCTGAATGCTTTGTGTCAAATTTTGCTGCATGCGACAACCGCAGGGAGGCAAAGTGTATTTCGAAGACCTATAAAAACTTAATTTTTGATAGCTGCCAGCGCATATCCAATAAGCGCTAGAAGCTATTTTTATTAGATATTTTCGGCTTAAAAATCAACCACCAGCGACACAAACCCGCTGCGGCCCGGTTGGGTGTAGGCGTCGTTGGTGGTCGCGTTGGCCGCCAGCCCCTGCACATCGGACCACAGCCAGTATTTGCGGTCCGTCAGGTTGCGCACGGCAAGGTTCAGGCGCATGTCCTTGCGCAAACGCCACTGCAGGGCGACGTCGAGCGTGGTGGCGGCGGGAATGGTGAACTGCGTCGCTGGCGCCTTGACGGCGGCGGAACTGTCGATGTCCGAAGCGTTCTTGGCGGCGTGGTGGCGCAGATCGAAGCGCAGGGTCCAGGGCGCCGTGTCAAGCTGCAGGCCCAGAGCGAGTTGTGCCGGCTCGACCGAGTTGAGCGGCGCGCCAGTGTCGGTATTGCGGCCGCGTGCCTGGCCGTAGCTGAACGGAGTGGAGAGGCGCGTGCCGCCCAGCAGGCCGACCCGGCCCCAATCCATCGCGCCCTTGAGCTCGAAGCCATGGATGCGCGCCTGGTCAATGTTGATGGTCTGGAAAATGCGCGGGTCGGTCGCGGTGCCGCTGCCGCCCATTTGCACGCGGTCCACGATGAGGTTGCGGTAATTGCTGGAGAACGCAGCAAAGTCGACGTGCAGGGCGTCAAAGCGCGCCCGCGCGCCCAGTTCCACGCCACGGCTGTGCTCGGGCTTGAGGTCGGCGTTGGGAATGAGCACCACCTGCTCTGCCATGTTCTCGAAATAACCGTTGACCTGGCCGGCGTCGGGAGCGCGAAAGCCTGCGGCGTACTGGCCGTACACCGTCCAGACGGGCGTGGCGCGGTACAGCAGGCCGAACTTGGGGGAGAGTGCCGTGCCGCTGAGCGATTTACCGGGCTCGGACGCTGGTGGGTAAAACCCCGTTTGGCTGGTCACGTCGAGCGCAAAGTGGTCCAGGCGCAGGCCGGGCGTCAGGCTCCAGTCGCCCCGTACCGATTCGTCCTGCAGGTACAGCGCATGCGTGGTTTCGCGCGTGTCGGGGAAGCGTTTGAGGGGAAACTTCTCGGGCGGCGCCGGGTTCAGGCCGGTGTACAGGTTGTTGATGTCGCTTTGCACATAGTCGTAGCCGTAGGTGAGGCGGTGCCCCCAGTTGCCGCTTTTCAGCAGCTTGTCGGCTTGCAGGCCCGCTTGCCAGGTGCGCTCGCCGTAGCGGGTGTCGCGGATGCGCAGCGGCAGCGCATTGCGCACGCTGGTGCCCACCTGGCGCGAGTCTGCGCGCTGTGCGGCAATCACGGTCTGGACATGGTCGGCCCAGGGCGCGTTCAGATCAAAGCGTGCGTCCCAAGTGAAGCGGTCGCGCTGCATGTCGCGGTTCGCGGATTCATCCACGATCGCGCCGGCAATCTGGCTTGGCGTGCCCGTGAGTGGCAGTGGCGTGCGGCTGGAGAGCAAGGTGATGTCCGCGCTTTTTTCCACATGCTCCAGCGTGAAGGTGTGCTTTTGGCCCGCCGTGGGGCGCAGCACGATCTTGCCCAGCAGCGCGTTGCCGTGGTCCTGCTCTGGGTTGGCAGCGGTGCGGTTCACGTTGGGTTCAAAATTGGTGCCGTGGGTGTCGAGCGCATGCGCCCCGTGTGTGCTGGCGGTGAGCAGCCAGTCCAGGCTGTCGCTGGCGCGACCCGCGACGGTGCCGGCCACGGTGTGGCCGTTGTCGTCGCCGCTCCAGCCGGCGGAGACGCGCCCGCCAATCCGCTTGGCCGTGCCATCGGCGTTCTTCAGAAAATCCTCAGGCCCGTAGGTGATGAAGTTGGCCATGCCGGCCATGCCGTCCGAGCCGTACAGGGCAGACGCCGGGCCGCGCACGACTTCCACGCGCTTGAGCAGTTCCAGCGACAGGTATTCGCGGTCGAAGGTGGTGGTGCGAAAGGCGTAGCTGCGCGGAATGCGAATGCCATCGACCAGCATCAGCACCCGGTTGCCGCCCAGACCGCGGATGTTGAGCCCCGTGTTGCCATCACGCAGTGCGCTGGCAGTGGAGCCGGTCACCGAGAGGCGCGTGGGCGCGGTCTGTACCGACACGTTGGGCAGATCGCGCACGGCATCGCGCAAATCGGTGCTTTGGCGGTTGCTGATCTCCTGCGCGCCGATCACGTCGATGGATACCGGCAGGTCGTCGCTGGCCTGCTCCTGGCGCGAGCCGCTGACCACCACTTCCGGCAGGGCGCGCGCGCTGGTGTCGGCTGCTGCGCTTTGTGCCCAGGCGCTGCCGAGGGATGCACAGGTCACGCAGGTCAGTACCACCGGCAGGCGAAGCGAAAATTTTGAATCGGTGCGAACCGAAGGAGAAAGAGCAGGGCGGGCAGAAACGAGAGTTTTCACAGGGGTCTTGCCGTTGGGTGGTTGCAATGAGTATGAGAGGGCAGCTTTACCGAATCCTTGACTTGAGTCATGTTCGTCCTTTGCCAGCCGGCGAGCAGCTGCCTCACGACACTAGCGAAACCGTCGCCGTGGCACCGGGCCCACAATACGTGGCATGCCCCGATTTGCCGCCAACCTCAGCCTGCTGTTTACGGAGCTGCCGTTCCTCGACCGTTTTGAGGCGGCTGCCAGGGCCGGCTTTCGTGGGGTCGAATTTCTGTTTCCCTACGATTGGCCGGCGGCTGAAATCAGGGCACGCCTGGATGCGCATGGGCTGGAACTGGTGCTGCACAACCTGCCGCCCGGCGACTGGGGGGCGGGAGAGCGGGGCATTGCCTGCCACCCGGACCGCGTGGCGGAGTTTCGCGCTGGGGTTGGCCTTGCCATCGACTATGCGTTAGCGCTTGGCGCACGCCAACTGCACTGCATGGCAGGCATTGCGCCCGAAGCGGTGGCAGCGCCATTGGTGCATCGCACCTTGGTGGCAAACCTTGGCTGGGCGGCGCGGGAATTGCACAGCGCGGGCCTTCGCCTGCTGGTGGAGCCCATCAACACCTTCGATTTTCCCGGCTACTGGCTGTGCCGGACCGCGCAAGCGCTGGCGCTGATGGACGAAGTGGGCGCCGACAACCTGATGCTGCAATACGACATCTACCACGCGCAGCGCATGGAGGGCGAGCTCACAGCGACGCTCACCGAGCACCTGGGGCGCATCGGCCACATCCAGATTGCCGACACCCCAGGGCGCCACGAGCCTGGTACGGGCGAGATCAACTACGCCTTCGTGCTGGCGCAAATTGACCGCCTGGGCTACCAGGGCTGGGTGGGGTGTGAATACCGGCCGCAGCGCAGCACGACCCAAGGTTTGGAGTGGCGCGAACGGCTCGCGCCCGGTTGCCTGGCGTAGAGAGAGACAGACGATGAAAACCCAAGCTGCTGCGCCTGCGGGCCTTTCCCCGATGGCACCGCGCGAACTGCTGCGGCGCATGTTCGATGCGGCGGTGGCGTCCGCCCAGCCCTCGCTGTGTGTGCCGCCCCATCTGCCTGCGGCCTCTGAAGTGGCGGGTCGCCTGGTGGTGATCGGCGCGGGAAAAGCGTCTGCCGCCATGGCGCAGGCGGTCGAGCAGCACTGGGCGGGGCCGCTCTCGGGCCTGGTGGTTACGCGCTATGGCTACGCCGTGCCTTGCGAGCGCATTGAAATTGTCGAGGCGGCGCACCCGGTGCCCGATGCCGCGGGTGAGCAGGCCGCGCGGCGCATGCTGGCGCTGTGCGAGGGCCTGCGCGAGGACGATTTCGTGCTGTGCCTGATTTCGGGCGGTGGCTCGTCGCTGCTGCCACTGCCGCTGCCCGGTGTGACGCTGGCCGACAAGCAGGCGCTGTCGCGCGCGCTGCTGCAATCGGGCGCCACCATCCGCGAGATGAACTGTGTGCGCCGCCACCTCTCGGCCATCAAAGGGGGGCGCCTGGCGGCTGCCTGCCACCCCGCGCGGGTGCGCACGCTGCTCATCTCCGACGTGCCGGGCGACGACCCCATGGACATTGCCTCCGGCCCCACCGTGGCCGACCCGACGCACTGCGCCGACGCGCTGGATATTCTTCAGCGCTACGGCATTGGTCTGCCCGCTGGTGCGCGTGCGCTGCTGGAAACCGGTGCCGGTGAATCGGTCAAACCGGGCGACCCACGGCTTGCACGCGCTACGTGCCACCTCGTCGCCGCGCCGCAGCAGGCCCTGGAAGCCGCGGCGCAGGTGGCGCGGGACGCCGGTTACCCCGCCTACATCCTCGGCGATGCCCTGGAAGGTGAGGCGCGCGACATGGGTACGCTGCTCGCCGGCATTGCGCGCCAGGTGGCCGATCGCGGTCAGCCGGTGGCCGGGCCCTGCGTGCTGCTGTCGGGCGGTGAGAGCACGGTGACCGTGCGCGGCAATGGGCGTGGTGGCCGCAATGTGGAATGCCTGCTGGCATGTGCCCTGGCGCTGGCAGGCCATGCGCGCATTCACGGCCTGGCGGCTGACACCGACGGTGTTGATGGGCAGGAGGAAATCGCCGGCGCCTGGCTCGCACCCGATACGCTTGCACGCGCCTGGGCGCTTGGAATCAACCCGCGCGCGAGCCTGGCCAACAACGATGGCCATGGCTTTTTTGGCGCGCTGGGCGATGCCCTGGTGACCGGGCCAACGCGTACCAACGTCAACGATTTTCGGGCGCTGATGGTCGAGGGCTGATCGCTGCCCCTGCAACCGAAGGTCTGCCCGCTGCGCGGATGGGTCGCACCTACCAGACCTCAGTGAAAGTTCCTAGGTATTTACCCGTTGTTAAATAGTCATTTCATTTCGCTATTTGAGATGAATCAATCATTGTCCCTACTGTCTGTAGGAATATGAATTCATCCCGCTGCAATCCATCTGTCGCAGCCTTCAGCGGGTGTCCCATAGAGAGGGAGTCGGCATGGGCTGTGGCAAACAAGGAGCCTCTTCATGACAACCCGCAAGCTGGCGCGCCTCGTGGCCCTGGCACTTTCGACGCTGGCAGTGGCCGCCACGGCCCAAGATCACAAGCAGGGCGTTACTGCGCCTGAGGTGAATTACCAAGCCGGTTCATCGCCATTGGTCGACGAGCCGATGTACCAAAGCACGAACCCCAAAGCGCCCAAGATGACGCAGGCCGAGTTCGACCGCGCCCGTCAGATCTACTTTGAGCGTTGCGCTGGCTGCCACGGCGTGCTGCGCAAGGGTGCCACCGGCAAGCCGCTGACACCCGACATCACCATCGGCAAGGGGACGGACTACCTCAAGGTGTTCATCACCTATGGCTCACCTGCCGGCATGCCCAACTGGGGCACCTCTGGCGACTTGACCGCGGCGGAAGTGGACATGATGGCCCGCTACGTTCAGCAGGACCCTCCGATTCCTCCGGAATTCGGTATGGCGGCCATGAAGGCAACCTGGAAGGTCATCGTTCCTCCGGACCAGCGTCCGAAGAAGAAGATGAACAACTACAACATCACCAACATCTTCTCGACCACGCTGCGCGATGCGGGTCAGATCGCGTTGATCGATGGCGACTCCAAGCAAATCATCAGCGTCATCAAGACCGGCTATGCGGTGCATATCTCGCGCATGTCGGCTTCGGGCCGCTACCTGTTCGTGACTGGGCGTGATGCCAAGGTCAACATGATCGACCTGTGGATGGAGCACCCCGACACGGTGGCAGAGGTTCGCACCGGCCTCGAAGCGCGTTCGGTCGAGAGCAGCAAGTTCAAGGGCTATGAGGACAAGTACGTCATTTCGGGCACCTACTGGCCACCGCAATTCGTCATCATGAACGGCGATACGCTTGAGCCCCTCAAGATCGTCTCCACCCGGGGCATGGTCGTCGGCACGCAGGAATACCACCCCGAGCCGCGCGTGGCCTCCATCGTGGCCAGCCACTTCAAGCCCGAGTTCATCGTGAACGTCAAGGAAACCGGCAAGACGCTGATGGTGGATTACTCCGACCTGAATGCGCTCAAGACGATTGAAATCGGTTCCGCGCCGTTCCTGCACGACGGCGGCCTCGACTCGACCAAGCGCTACTTCATGGTGGCGGCCAACAACAGCAACAAGATTTCGGTGATTGACCTGAAAGATGACAAGCTGGCAGCCATCGTTGATGTGGGCAAGACGCCTCACCCTGGTCGTGGTGCCAACTTCATCCACCCGAAGTTTGGTCCTGTGTGGTCTACCGGCGATCTGGGAGATGAATTCATCTCCCTCATTGGCACCGACCCGGTCAAGCACAAGCAATACGCCTTCAAGGTCGTGGAGACCCTCAAGGGCCAGGGCGGCGGTGCGCTCTTCATCAAGAGCCATCCCAAGTCCAAGCACTTGTACTCCGACACGCCTCTGAACCCCGATCCCAAGCTGTCGCAGTCGGTCGCGGTGTACGACATTGACAACCTTGAGAAGGGCTACACCGTGCTGCCGATCGCTGAGTGGGCCGACATCAAGGACGACGGCGCCAAGCGCGTGGTGCAGCCTGAGTTCAACAAGGCAGGCGACGAGGTCTGGTTCTCGGTCTGGAGTGCCAAGAACAAGGAAAGCGCCATCGTGGTTGTTGACGACAAGACGCTCAAGCTCAAGGCCGTCATCAAGGACCCACGCCTGATCACGCCGACCGGCCACTTCAACGTGAACAACACGCAGCACGACGTGTACTGATCGCCCTGCTGGTCATGCGGGCCTGAAGCCCGCGCATAAAAAGAGAAAGGCCGCCGATCCTGCAAGGGATCGGCGGCCTTTTGCCTGTGTGCTGTTGGTTCGGTTCTATGGTGCTGCCAGACGGGTCAGAACGGCCAGCATCTCGCGCGTCCATGCAATGGACCCTTGCTCGTACAGGATGCCTTTCTTCAGAATCATGTGCTGAATCGTGGCATGGCGCGACAAGGTGCGGCCTGGTGCGAAGTCCCGCGCTTCGATCGCCTGGTAGTGCGCCAGCTTCTCGCGGTGCAGTGCCAGGTGCCGCGCCAACTCGGGGCGCAAGTCCACTTCAGACAGCACCGCATCGGCGCGCAGCTTGACCATGAATTCCTCGCGCAGATCCATGGGCGCAGAAGGCTGTTCTGCCCAGCGCGCCAGCTCGCCGCGGCCTGCGGGAAGCACCCGGTATTCCTTTTTGCGCGTTTTGCCGGCATCCGCCGGAATGCTGCTGGCGATCCAGCCTGCTGCTTCCATGCGCGCCAGTTCGCGGTAGATCTGCTGGTGCGTGGCGTGCCAGAAGTAGCCGATGGACTTGTCGAAGCGCCGCGCGAGGTCGTAGCCGGAGGAATTTTTCTCCAGCAGCGAGGTGAGAACAGCATGGGCCAGCGACATGGGGCGAGTGTAGCCACCGCATCAAAACTATGCACCTGGTTGCATAAATAATCGAACGACCGTACACTTTTGTGCAACTGGTTGCATAGTCGGCCGGTTTTCGGAACAACCCCACGGAAAGACCCCGCGATGACTGCCTACCCCCACATGCTCGCCCCGCTTGACCTGGGCTTTACCACTCTCAAAAACCGTGTGCTCATGGGCTCCATGCACGTAGGCCTGGAAGAAGCCAAGGACGGTTTTGCCCGCATGGCCGCCTTTTATGCCGAGCGTGCGCGCGGCGGTGTCGGCCTGATCGTGACCGGCGGCATTGCCCCCAACGACCGCGCCCGCCCCATGCCCGGCGGCGCCGCGATGACCACGCAGGCCGAGGCGGACAAGCACAAGGTGGTGACGCAGGCGGTGCACGAGGCTGGGGGCAAGATCTGCATGCAGATCCTGCACTTCGGCCGCTATGCCTACCACCCCGAACTCGTGGCGCCCAGCGCGCTCAAGGCACCGATCAGCCCCTTTCGCCCGCACGCGCTGACCAGCGAAGAAGTGGAGCAGACCATCGAAGACTACGTCCAATGTGCGGCGCTGGCGCAAAGCGCTGGCTACGACGGCGTCGAAATCATGGGCTCTGAGGGCTACCTCATCAACGAATTCATCGCCGCGCAGACCAACCAGCGTGACGACGCCTGGGGCGGCTCCTACGCCAACCGCATCCGCTTTCCGCTGGAGATCGTGCGGCGCACGCGCGCTCGGGTGGGGGCGAATTTCATCCTCATCTTCCGCCTGTCCATGCTCGATCTGGTGGAAGGCGGCTCGACCAAGGAAGAAGTCATTGAACTGGCGCAGGCGCTGGAGGCGGCAGGCGTCACCATCCTCAACACCGGCATTGGCTGGCACGAGGCGCGCATTCCCACTATTGCCACCAAGGTGCCGCGCGGCGCCTTTGCCTGGGTCACGCAGCAGCTCAAGGGCAAGGTGGGCATTCCGCTGGTCGCCACCAACCGCATCAACACGCCCGAGGTGGCCGAGCAGATTCTGGCCGACGGCATGGCCGACATGGTGAGCATGGCGCGGCCCTTCCTGGCCGACCCGGAGTTCGTCAACAAGGCGGCGGCTGGCCTGTCGGACCAGATCAACACCTGCATTGGCTGCAACCAGGCCTGTTTGGACCACACCTTTGCCGGAAAGATCACCTCGTGCCTCGTGAACCCGCGCGCCTGCCACGAGACGATTTTGGTGATGCAGCCGCTCAGCAAGAAGGAGCGTGTGGCTGTAGTCGGCGCCGGCCCTGCAGGTTTGGCGTTTGCCACCGAAGCCGCGCGCCGGGGGCTGGATGTGACGCTGTTCGATGCGGCAGCAGAAATCGGCGGCCAGTTCAACATCGCCAAGCAGGTGCCGGGCAAGGAAGAGTTCTACGAGACCCTGCGCTACTTCGGCAAGCAGATCGAGCTGACGGGCGTCAAGCTCCAACTGGGCCGCAAGGTGGCGGCGCAAGAGCTGGTGGCGGACGGCTTCAAGCAGGTGGTGCTGGCCACTGGCATCGTGCCGCGCGTGCCCGAGATTGAGGGTGTCAACCACCCCAAGGTGCTGGGCTACCTCGACGTGCTGCGGGACAAGAAGCCCGTGGGAAAGACGGTGGCGGTGATCGGCGCCGGCGGCATTGGCTTTGACGTGTCCGAATACCTGCTGCACGAGGGCGTCAGCCCCAGCCTGAGCAAGCCGAAGTTCTTCGCCGAATGGGGCGTGGACACCACGGGCGCCAACCGGGGTGGCTTGCAGGCAGCCCACCTGGGCGAGATCCCCCGCAAGATTTACCTGCTGCAGCGCAAGAGCAGCAAGGTCGGCGAAGGCCTGGGCAAAACCACTGGGTGGATTCACCGCACCTCGCTCAAGAACCGCCAGGTGGAAATGATTCCCGGCGTGCAGTACCGCAAGGTGGACGATGCCGGCCTGCACATCACCGTGGACGGCAAAGACAGTGTGTTGGCGGTGGACAACGTCATCCTCTGCGCTGGCCAAGACCCGCAGCGCGCGCTGCAGGCCGAGCTCGAAGCCGGTGGCTGCACCGTGCACCTGATTGGCGGCGCCGACAAGGCCGTCGAACTCGACGCCAAGCGCGCCATCAAGCAGGGCACCGAACTGGCGCTGCGCCTGGACCCCATGGCGAAGAAGGAAGACGCCCCGCCGGCCAAGGGTTTTGCGCAGATGCTGGCGCCCAGCGTGGCGACAAGCCTTGCCAAGTGGCACGACATGGTGGCGGGCGCCAACCTGGCCGAACTGCCCTCCATCCTGCACCCCAAGGCGGTTTTTCGCTCGCCCATGGCACACACGCCGTACCCCAGTGCGCAGGCGGTGCAGCTCATCCTGGGCACCGTGGTCAAGGTGTTTGAAGACTTCAGCTACCACCGCGAGCTGGCCAGCGCCGACGGCAAGAGCGTGGTGCTGGAGTTCAGCGCCAAGGTCAATGGCAAGGAGCTCAAGGGCATCGACATGATCGCGTTCGACGACGACGGCAAGATCGTTGACTTTGAAGTCATGGTGCGCCCCATGAGCGGACTGCAAGCCCTGGGCGACGAGATGGCCAAGCGCCTGGCCCCCTACCTGGCGGCCATGAAAGGCGCCAAGGCTTGAAGGATTTGGGAGCAGGCGGCACCAACAAGCTGGATGGAGTCTTGCAGCCGGCTGGTGCATGCTTGCGCCACGGGTGCTTGTGGTACTGGATGCGCCTGTGCAAGCCTTGTTTTTACTATGCCCATCGTTTTGATAGCTGTCAGCGCTTGTCTGGAAAGTGTTTGGAGCCGATTTGACTATTGAAAACCAGACCGATGCCGCTTTGCTGAAAAATCTGGTGCCGATGCTGCAGCAGCGCGATGGCGCGCCCGTGGAGCATGTGCAAACCCATATCTCGCACATCCTCCTCACGCCCGGCCATGCCTACAAGCTCAAGCGGCCGGTGCGGCTGCCCTTTGTCGATTTCAGCAGCGTGGCCGCGCGCCGCCACTTTTGTGAAGAAGAGCTGCGCCTGAACCGGCGGCTGGCGCCATCGCTGTACCTGGAGGTGCTGCCCGTGCTGGGCAGCGTGCAGGCGCCGCGCCTGGGCACGCCGAACGAAGCGGCAGACGGCGCCATCGACTGGGTGGTGCACATGCGCCGCTTCCCCAGCGGCAGCGAGGCCGATGCCCTGGTGCGCAGTGGCGCGTTGCACGCGGCCGAGCTGGAGCGTTTTGCCAGGCAGCTTGCGCACTTTCATGCGGCCTGTCCGGTGGCGGCTGCCGGCAGTGCGTGGGGCAGCGCCGCCCAGGTGCAGCAGGCCATTGGCGATGTGTTCAACACCCTGGCAACGCTGCTGGACGGTGCCGATGCGCCCCGGCTGCAGGCGCTGCGCCCGGTGTTTGCCGGGCTGGAAGGGTGGTGGGCACAGCGCCAGGCGGGCGGCCATGTGCGCGAGGGCCATGGCGACCTGCACCTGGGCAACCTGGTGCGGCTGGAGGGCGTGCTCACCGCCTTCGACTGCATCGAGTTCAGTCCGGCCCTGCGCTGGATCGACACCCTGGCGGATGCCGCGTTCCTCACCATGGACCTGCATGCCCATGGCCGCTCCGATCTGGCCTGGCGCTTTCTCGATGCCTACCTGAGCGAAACTGGCGACTACGCTGCACTGGCTGTGCTGCGCCCCTACGAAATCTACCGTGCCCTGGTGCGCGCCCTGGCGGCGCGGCTGCGCACCGAGCAGGGTGGGGCACAGGCGTATGGGCCTGACTACCTGGCCTGCGCCGAGGCGCTGGCCCAGCCCATGCAGCCGCGCTTGCTCATCACCTATGGCCTGTCGGGTTCGGGCAAATCCACCGTCGCCGCTGCCCTGTTGGCCCAGGCCGGCGCCGTGCGCCTGCGCTCGGACGTGGAGCGCAAGCGCCTGCATGGCCTGGCGCCACTGGCCGACTCGGCTGCGCGCGGCGCCGACATCTACACGCCCGAGGCCTCGCAGCGCACCTTCGAGCATTTGGCCGAGCAGGCCCGCGCGGTGCTGCAGGCCGGCTACCCTGTGATCGTCGATGCCGCCTTCCTGCGCCAGAGCGATCGCGCCCACATGCACGCCGTGGCGCAGGCACTGGGCGTGCCCTTCACCGTGTTGCACTGCCGTGCCGGCGAGCAACAACTGCAAGCGCGTGTGCAAAGTCGCCTTGCGGCAGGAGGCGACCCGTCCGAGGCCGGCCTGGCCGTACTGGCAGCGCAGCAGCGCACAGCCGAACCGCTGACGGAGCAAGAGCAGGCGCTGACACTGACCGTGAACACCGATGCCCCGTGGAGCGCAGCAGACCTCGAACGCCAATGGCGAGCCGCCGCGACGGGCACGAAAGTCTGATCGAATTACTACTTAATTAATAGCTGCTAACGCTTGCCAGATAAGCGCTAGAGGCCAAAAACACCTAAAAAATGGAGCCACCCATGCAATTTGAAACCCTCGCCGTCTCGCTGCAAGACCACATTGCCACCGTGCGCCTGAACCGCCCGGACAAGGCCAACGCCATGAACGCCGCCATGTGGCAGGACATCCGCCGTGCCTTTGCGTGGGTCGATAAAACCCCCGAAGCCCGCGTCGCCGTGCTGCAAGGCGAGGGCAAGTTGTTCACCGCCGGCATCGACCTGCAAATGATGATGGGCACCGCTGTGCAGGTGCAGGGCGACTGCGAAGGCCGCAAGCGGGAAGCCCTGCGCCGCGTCATCCTCGACATGCAGGACACCCTCACCAGCCTGGAGCGCTGCCGCAAACCCGTGCTCGCCGCCATCCACGGCGCCTGCATTGGCGGTGGCATTGACCTCGTCACCTGCGCCGACATGCGCTACGCCAGCAGCGACGCGTATTTCACCATCAAGGAAATCGACATCGGCATGACCGCCGACGTCGGCACGCTGCAGCGCCTGCCCAAGCTGGTGGGTGAGGGCATCACCCGCGAACTGGCCTACACCGGCCGCAAGTTCGACGCGGCCGAGGCCAAAGAAATCGGGCTGGTGAACCGGGTGTTCGAAAGCCGCGAGGCGCTGTACGCCGGCGTGCACGAGCTTGCCGCCACCATTGCCGCCAAGTCGCCCCTGTCGATTCGCGGCACCAAGGAAATGATCACCTACGCCCGCGACCACTCGGTGGCCGACAGCCTGAACTACATCGCCACCTGGAACGCGGCCATGTTGATGAGCAGCGATTTGACCGCTGCAATGACGGCCAGCATGAGCAAGCAGGCGCCCAGCTTCAAAGATTGACGCTTTGACGCAGCGGGTGCCGGGCCAGGCACCCGCCAAGGCGGCACCTGAATCCTGCCCTGTTCGGTTCGATGACGCGCCGAATGGGTGCATGTATGTCAAGGGCTTTGGGCAGACCAACCCGCATGCCTAGAATCCCTCGCAGGGAGATTCCGCATGACGCCAGAGGCCAAAGCCCGGGAAACGATAGACGCACTCTTGCTGTCAGCGGGCTGGCACGTCTGCGGCGTCGCCGATGCGAACATCCATGCGGCCCTTGGCGTCGCCATCCGCGAATTCCCTCTCAACACCGGCTTTGGGTTTGCCGACTACCTGCTCTACGTGAACGGCAAGGCCTGCGGCGTGATCGAGGCCAAGAAAGAGGGCGCCACGCTCACCGGCGTGGAGCTGCAAAGCGGCCGCTACGCCCAGGGCCTGCCCACAGCGTTGCCCGCCTGGCGCCGCCCGCTGCCCTTTGTGTGGGAAAGCACCGGCGTGGAAACCCACTTCACCAACGGGCTGGACCCCGAGCCGCGCGCCCGCAGCGTGTTCGCCTTCTTCCGCCCCGAGCTGCTGGCGCAGTGGCTGACGCTCATTCCGCCTGCCGCTGACGGGCCATCGGTCAGTGAATCGCCCGGCACCTTTTTGGCCCGCATGCGCGCCATGCCCCCGCTCGTCACCGAATGGGGCAGCGGCGGCGCGCACTATGCCCTGTGGCCCGCCCAAATCAGCGCCATCACCAATCTGGAAAAAAGCCTCGCCGCCAACAAGCCCAAGGCCCTGATCCAGATGGCCACCGGCAGCGGCAAAACGTTTACCAGCATCGGCTTCATCTACCGCCTCATCAAGTTCGGCGGCGCACGCCGGGTTCTGTTTCTGGTGGACCGTGGCAACCTGGCCCGCCAGGCCAAAAAAGAGTTTGACGCCTACGCTTCTCCCTACAACAACTACAAGTTTGGCGAGGAATACATCGTCCAGCATCTGCAAAGCAACCAGCTCGACACCAGCGCCCGCGTAGTCATCTGCACCATCCAGCGCATGTTCAGCATGCTCAAAGGGCGCGAGCTGGCTCCAGAAGCCGACGAAGAAAGCACCTCCGCAGTAGAAAACCTGTTCAAAGACCCCGAGCCCATTGGCTACAACCCGGCCATCCCCATCGAGAGCTTTGACATTGTGGTGACGGACGAGGCCCACCGCAGCATCTACAACCTGTGGCGCCAGGTGCTGGAGTACTTTGACGCGTATTTGATTGGCCTGACCGCCACGCCCAACAAGCAGACCTTTGGCTTCTTTAACCAAAACCTGGTCATGGAATACGGCCACGCCCAGGCCGTGGCCGACGGCGTGAACGTCAACTACGACGTCTACCGCATCAAGACCGAGGTGAGCGAGCAGGGCGCCAAGGTGGACAAAGGCTTCTGGCTGGAAACGCAAGACAAAGCCACCCGACGCAAGACCGCCTGGCAGCTGGACGACGACTTTGAATACCAGCCCGAAGAGCTGGACCGCGCCGTGCAAACGCCCGACCAGATCCGCACCGTGGTCCGTACCCTGCGCGACCGCTGGCAGGCCGACATGTTCCCCGCCCGCACCGAGCTGCCCAAGACCCTCATCTTTGCCAAAGACGATAACCACGCCGAAAAGATTGTGGAGATATTGCGCGAAGAGTTTGGCCGCGGCAACGAGTTTGCGCAAAAGATCACCTACCGCAGCGCCCAGGGTGGCGGCACCAGCCCCGAGCAACTCATCAAAGACTTCCGCACCGGCTACTACCCCCGCGTGGCCGTCACCGTGGACATGATCGCCACCGGCACCGACATCAAGCCGGTGGAAATCGTCGTCTTCATGCGCTCGGTCAAAAGCCGCAGCTTCTTCGAGCAGATGAAAGGCCGTGGCGTGCGCGTGTGCAACCCCACCGATTTGGCGGCAGTGAACCCCGGCGAACACATCAAGAAAGACCACTTCGTCATCGTCGATTGTGTGGGCGTGTGCGAGCGCGACAAAACCGACAGCCGCCCCATGGATGCCAAGAAGAGCGTGCCCCTGGACAAGCTGCTGCAAGCCGTGAGCCTGGGCAATGTGGAAGACGACGTGCTGAGCAGCATCGCCGCCCGCCTGGCCCGGCTGGACAAAGACGCCAGCGACGCCGACCGCGCCAAGGTGGTGGAGTTGAGCGGTGGCAAAACCCTGCGCGACCTGGCGCGCGGCATTGTGGAAGCCCTGAACATAGACGCCACCCAGGACATGCCACCCGCCGAAGCGGACCAGCGGTTGAGGGACGCAACCAAGCCCTTTGCCTCACCCGCCCTGCGCGAGCAGCTACTAAAAATGAAGCAAAAGGCAGACCTGGTGATCGACGTGGTCACCCAAGACAGCCTGCTGCACGCGGGCTTTAGCGAAGGCAGCGACCGCGCTACCGCATTGGTGCAAAGCTTTGAAGACTTCATCAAACAGCACAAAGACGAAATCACCGCCCTGCAAATTTTGTACAGCCGCCCCACGCGTGCGCCGCTTAAGTTTGAAGATGTGCAAGCCTTGGCCGAAGCCCTGCACGCCCCGCCGCTCAACATTGACGAGGGCGCCCTGTGGCAGGCCTACGCCACGCTGCGCAAAGACAAGGTCAAAGGCGCCACGCAGCGCCGCCTGCTCACCGACCTGGTCAGCCTGGTGCGCTTTGCCATGCAGCAGACCAATGAGCTGGTGCCCTACCCCGAGCGCGTGCAGGCCAACTTCAAAGCCTGGCTGGCCCAGCACCAGCAGACAGACACCAACCCGTTCACCCAAGAACAACAACACTGGCTAGAAATGATCCGCGACCACATCGCCGCCAACCTTGGCATTGAAATAGACGACTTTGAATTGGCCCCCTTCAACGCCCAAGGCGGCCTGGGCAAAGTGCACCAGCTCTTTGGCGCGGAACTGCCCAAGGTGATTGAGGAGCTGAATCGGGAGTTGGCGGCGTAGTTATGGCACTTACAGTTTCTTTAGATGACATCGTTGCCAGTGGGAATTCGCTCCTCGCCATCAAACTGCATTGGCAGCGCGTGCGCCTCGGTAATGTTGGGCATGTGCTGAACGGCTACGCCTTCAAGGCCGAACTTTTCACCCGAGAAGGTGGGATGCCGCTCATTCGCATCCGCGACGTTGGTAGCGCGGTTTCCGAAACCTTCTACTCCGGCGACTATGACGAGCGCTATGTCGTGAACGCCGGAGACCTGCTCGTTGGCATGGATGGCGACTTCAACTGCGCACGCTGGCGCGGTCCGCGCTCGCTGCTCAATCAGCGGGTTTGCAAGATCACCGTCGATGAGGCCCTTTACTTGCCACGGTTCCTCGATTACGTCTTGCCGGGCTACCTGAAGGCCATCAATGACGCAACATCATCCATCACGGTCAAGCATCTTTCGTCGCGGACGATCCAAGATATTCCGCTGCCATTGCCGCCAATGGACGAGCAGCGCGAAATCGTCGCCGAACTCGAAAAACAGTTCTCCCGCCTCGACGAAGCCGTCGCCAACCTCCAGCGCGTCAAAGCCAACCTCAAGCGCTACAGAGCCTCCGTCCTCAAAGCCGCCGTCGAAGGCCGCCTCGTAGAAACCGAAGCCACCCTGGCCCGCCGCGAAGGCCGCGCCTACGAGACCGGCGAACAGCTATTGCAGCGGATTCTTGAGAAACGGCGGGCGAAGTGGACTGGCAAGGGGAAATACAAAGAGCCTTCTCCCGTTTCTTTGGAGGGCCTATCCACATTGCCTCATGGTTGGTCATACGCGGCTGGTGGCCAGCTATTCCGGTGGTCTAGTGGCGTCAATCTGCCGGTCAAGAATCTGAGAGGTGGCGAGGTGCCTGTCTATGGTGGCAATGGCGTAAACGGTTGGCATACCGAAAGCAACATTTCATATCCGACCTTAGTAATTGGCCGAGTTGGTGCCGGCTGTGGAAACGTCCACTTGGTCACGCGGAGTGCATGGATTACGGACAACGCGATCTATGCAACTGAGGTTCCTGCGAGTTGCGATCTCCGATATTTGGAAATCGTTTTCTTGACTGCGAACCTGAATTCCGTTGCCGCTGGGTCTGGCCAGCCATTCGTCAATCAGACCATCTTGAATGACACCCTGGTGTCTTTGCCGCCGTCAGCAGAACAAACCCGAATCGTCGCCGAAGTCGACCGCCACCTGTCCATCATCCGCGAAGTCGAAACCGAGGTCGACGCCAACCTGCAACGTGCGCAGGCGTTGCGGCAAGCGACGCTGACCAAAGCGTTCTCACAACCCCTTGGTTCCATTGCACGAATCTGAAAGTCATTTACTCATGAGTAGCGAACTGCAAATCCGTCACGAACAACTAACTATCGCCGACCTGGTCAATCGACACGATAAGGGTGTCCTCAATTTGTCGCCAACCTTTCAAAGAAAGTCTGTCTGGAAGGATCGAGACCGGCACTTGTTGATTGAGAGTTTGCTGCGGGGATTCCCGATTCCAGCCATCTTTCTTTATCAGCGCAATGAGGCAGGTCGACTTTGCTATGACGTGATCGATGGCAAGCAAAGGTTGGAGAGCATTCTCCGGTTCATGGGAGCAATGCGCGGCGCATTCGCTGTCAAGGCGGCAATGCCAGGCCTAGATGGCGTGCAGCAAATCAGCGCGGCTTCGCTCAAACGCAATAAGTCGCATATGACACTTATCCGTCCACAGTTGGAGAGCTACCGCGTCCCTGTGATTGAAGTCAGTGGTGAGCTTGGTGACATAGTGGAGTTGTTTGTTCGAATCAACTCCACCGGTAAGCCACTCACGCCGCAGGAAAAGCGCAACGCTAAATATTCCGGGTCGGATTTACTGCAGGCGGCCTCGTCCTTAGCCAACAAACTTGAATCAAGTTCGATGCGCTGGGCGTTTTCAATGATGCACAGAAGTCACGAATGAAGCATGTTGAGTTTTGCGCAGAAGTCATTTTGAGCCTGCATCAAGGAGATGTACTCAATAAGAAGACAGCGGTAGACCGGGTGATGGCGGCCAAAGCCATGCCAGTTGCTCAGCTCAAGAAGAGCACCGCCGCAGCGTTTGCAACCATCAGTCTTGTTGCCAAGATGTTCCCTGACTTGGCGACTACACGGTTCAAGCAAATCGTTGATTTCTATTCGCTTGTGGTTTTGGTTGGCAAGCTGCAAGCCGAAGGTGCGATTCTCATTGACAAGCATCGCAATGCGATGGCGTGGGACTTGTTGAAAGCGTTTGGTGTCGAGGTGGACAAGGTGCGCGAGCAACAGCGCAAAGTGTTGGGTGCAGTCGAAGGCCAAGAGACCTATCGGGATTACCTGATGACGGTCTCACAAATGACCGATGACATCAGTCAGCGGCGCCACCGCGAAAAGTTGCTGCGCGGCATTATTGGTTCCGTGTTCGCTTCACGCGACGCGCAGCGCGGCTTTACGCCGGAACAAAGACGCCTGCTTTGGAGCTCATCCGCAGATAAAAAATGTAAGGAGTGCGGCGTCAAACTCTCTTGGGGAAATTTCAGTGTCGATCATGTCGACCCACATTCGCGCGGGGGACGGTCGGAATTGGAGAATGCTGCTCTGGCTTGTGCGTCGTGCAACTCATCAAAAGGCAATCGGCGCACGGCTAGGCGTGCTTCGAAGTAGCCGAGCGTCAATATGATCGTCAGTCAACCTTTCTCCCTCCGCATCTTCGTAGCCGATGGCGACCCCGATGGTCTGCGCATCGTCGAAAAATCCAACTGGATCGGCAAGGCGCTGATGTTCCCGCGTGCGCTGCTGCCGCAGGTCAAGGCGCGGCCCGAGCTGGCGCAGACCGGCGTCTACCTGCTGCTGGGGCCGCGCCCCGATGGCGAGGGCGACATGCTCTACGTGGGCGAGGGCGACCCCATCCGCCCCCGGCTGGAGCGGCACTATGCGGAGAAGGACTTCTGGACCCACGCCATTGGCTTCACCACCACGGGCGGGCAGCTCAACAAGGCGCATGTGCAGTTTCTGGAGTCGCGCCTCATCGCCCTGGCCCGCGCCGCCAAACGCGTGCCGCTGGACAATGCCAACCAGCCCGCCGAGCCGTCCCTGAGTGAGGCCGACCGTGCCGACATGGAAGTCTTTTTGGGCCACATGCTGGGCATGCTGCCGGTGCTGGGTGTGCATGCGTTTGAGCAGGCGCCCAAGGCCCCCGCCGCCAAGGCTGGCCCGGTGCTCACCTGCAAAGGCAAGGGCGTGCAGGCCACAGGCTACGAGGCCAGCCAGGGTTTTGTGGTGCGGGCGGGTTCGCAGGCGGTGGTGGACTCAGCGCCAAGCATGGCGCTGCACGTGCGCGGCATGTTCGACCTGCGCCAGGAACTGATCAGCAACGGCGTGCTGGGCTTGCAGGGTGGGCTCTACCAGTTCACGCAGGACTACAGCTTTAGCTCCCCCAGCACTGCCGCCGCCGTGGTGCTGGGCCGCAGCGCCAATGGGCGCATTGAGTGGAAGGCGGCGGATGGGCGCACGCTGAAAGAGTTGCAAGAGGCAGAGGCGGCACAGTAAATCTATAACTACTATTTTGATAGCTGCTAGCGTTTGGTGAATAAGCGCTAGAGGCCGATTTGGTCAAATTTCTATGTCGGTGCTGATGGCCTTGCATGGGGCGAGCTGCATGGCGAAGAAGCGGCTTGAACAAGGGCGGCAAGGGAATTTTGTTCAATAAAATACTTTGTTCATTAAAATTGAACAACATGAAAATTTGCGCCAACGGTCTTATTCGTTCAAAATACAGCAATGTTCATAAAAATTGAACACCACAATGAAAGCAGATCAACCCACTGATTTGGCCGAGCGCGTGGCTCAGGCTTTGGTCACCCTGGGCGTGCCGGCCCACGCCCTGCCCGCGCCAGGGGGCGAATACACCCTGCGCCTGGGGTCCACGGAACCATGGGCAGACTACACGGTGGTGCCGGCGCCCCACCTGGCGCGCGCCACCATGGGGGCTGCGCTGATGCAGGCGCGCCAGCAGGCCGCCGTGGGCGGCAACCCCACGGTGCTGGCGGCTAAATACGTCACGCCGCCCGTGGCCGATGACTTGCGGGCACAAGGGCAGCCGTTTGCCGACGCCGTGGGCAATGCCTGGCTGCCCGCGCCGCTGGTGTTCATCACCGGCCGCAAGCCTGCGACCAAACCCGTGCCTGCCGCTGCAGGCCGGGCGGATACGCCTGCGGGTTTGAAAATTCTGTTTGCCTTGCTGTGCGACCCCGCGCTGGCCGACGCGCCCCACCGGGCCATTGCTGCCGCGGCGGGTGTAGCCCTGGGTGGGGTGCCCGCAGTGCTGCAGGACTTGCAGCAGTTGGGGCACTTGCTGGTGCTGGGCAAACGCCGCCGGCTGGATGCCACGCGCCGTGTGCTGGATGCCTGGGCCCAGGCCTATGCCCGCCGCCTGCGTGCCAAGACCTTGCAAGGGGTGTATGTGACGCCCGTGTTCGACACCTGGGCCGCATGGCCGCTGGACCCGGCCGAGGCGTTGTGGGGCGGCGAGCCGGCCGCCAACCTGCTGACCAACTACCTGCGCCCCGGTGTCTTGACCATCTATGCCCAGCGCTTCCCAACCCCATTGATGGCCAGGCAGCGCATGACCAGGGCCAATGGTCAGACCGAGCGCACGCTGGAATGGCGCAAGCCTTTTTGGGGCCAGTTGCCCGCCGGGCCACGGCCCGACGTGGTGCCCACGGTTCTGGTGTACGCCGATTTGCTGGCCACGGGGGACGGCCGCTGCATTGAAACCGCCCATGTTCTGTATGAGCAATACCTTGCTGGCACTTTCGGACAGGGCTGAACTCGGCCTGCATGCCCGTGTGGTGGCCGATGTGCAGGCGGTGGCGGCCCCGCTGGGCATTGCCCTGCTGATCACCGGTGCCTTCGCGCGCGACCTGCACCTGCACCATGCATGCAGGGTGCCTGTGCAGCGCCAAACGACGGATGTGGACTTTGCGCTGGCCGTCAACGACTGGGCCACTTTTGAGCGGTTGCGCAACCAACTGGTTCACACCGGGCGGTTTGAGCAGGTGCATGGCTTGCCACACCGATTGCGCCATGGCGACGGTCTGCCGATAGACCTGGTTCCTTTTGGCGCCATCGAGACCGGGCAGCGGCAGATTGCATGGCCGCCCACAGGGGACGTGGTGATGGACGTGTTCGGCTTTCGCGAGGCACTGGCGACTGCAGCCAACGTGGCTTTGCCACACGGTGTGCAGGCTGCTGTGGTGTCGTTGCCCGCCCTGGCCTGGCTCAAGATCGTCTGCTGGCAAGACCGGCATCACCGCTCGCCGGGCAAGGATGCGCAGGACTTTCAACTGATCTTGAACCACTACCTTGACACAGGGCACGAGGCGAGGTTGTGGGGCGAGTTTTTGCCATGGACGCAGGAGGACGGCTTTGACTATCTTCTGGCGGGTGCGCGCATGCTGGGCTGCGATATTGCAGAACAGCTCGACACCAAGGCCCTGGAGCGCGTGCGCGCCATCATCGCGCAACAGGCGCGTACCGAACAGCCCGGCATCTTGCCCGGGCAAATGAACCCCAGAAGCCCGGAGCAGGCCGTCATGCAATTGCAGGCTCTGCTCAGAGGCATGAACGAAACACCGGCACCATGAACACCACGACCAATTCCCTCGTCCAGAAGCTCTGGAACTACTGCAACGTGCTGCGCGACGACGGCATGAGCTATGGCGACTATGTGGAGCAGCTCACCTACCTGCTGTTCCTCAAGATGGCCGACGAGCGCTCGCAGCCGCCGTACAACCAGCCCAGCATCGTGCCCGCCGCCTATGCCTGGCCAACTCTATTGGCCCGGGATGGCGACGAGTTGTTCGACCACTACCGCCACCTGCTGGAAAAACTGGGCCAGGAGAAGGGCACGCTGGGCCTGATCTTCGGCAAGGCGCAAAACAAGTTTCAAGACCCGGCCAAGCTGCGCCGCGTGATCGTGGATTTGATCGGCGCTGAGACCTGGACGATTCTGGGCGCCGACGTGAAAGGCGATGCGTATGAGGGCCTGCTGGAGAAAAACGCGCAAGACACCAAGAGCGGTGCAGGCCAGTACTTCACGCCACGCGCACTGATCCAGGCCATGGTGGACTGCGTTGCGCCGCTTCCAGCAGAGCGCTTATGCGACCCGGCCTGTGGCACAGGTGGCTTTCTATTCACCGCGCACAACTACATCACCGCCCACAACAAGAGCCTGACGCGCGACCAGCTCAAGCACCTGAAAGAGAAAGCCTTCACCGGCTACGAGCTGGTGCACGGCACGGCCCGCGTATGCGCCATGAACATGCTGCTGCACGGCATTGGCTCCGAAAAGTCGGTGCCGGTCGTGGTGGGCGATGCGCTGGCGGCCGACCCCGGCGAGCGTTACGAGGTGGTGCTGGCCAACCCGCCCTTTGGCAAGAAGAGCAGCACCGTCATCGTGGGCGAAGACGGCCGCACCAGCACCGAAAAAGACACCATCGAGCGCGACGACTTCTGGGCCACCACCAGCAACAAGCAGCTCAACTTTGTGCAGCACATCAAGACCCTGCTGGCTACCCATGGCCGCGCCGCCGTGGTGCTGCCCGACAACGTGCTGTTTGAAGGCGGCGCGGGCGAGACCATTCGCAAAAAGCTGCTGCACGAGTGCGATGTGCACACGCTGCTGCGCCTGCCAACCGGCCTGTTCTACGCCCAGGGTGTGAAGGCCAATGTGCTGTTTTTCGAAAAGAAGGGCGCCAGTGAAACACCGTGGACCAAGCAGCTATGGATCTACGACTTGCGCACCAACAAGCATTTCACGCTCAAGACCAATCCGCTGCGCCGCGACGACTTGAACGAGTTTGTGGAGCTGTACCAAGCGGGCAACCGCCGTCAGCGCCAAGCCACCTGGTCAACCGAGAACCCCGATGGCCGCTGGCGCGCCTACAGCTATGACGAACTGGTAGCACGCGACAAGACCAGCCTCGACATCTTCTGGCTGAAAGATGAAAGCCTGGCCGACAGCGACAACCTGCCCGCACCGGGTGTGATCGCCCTGGAGATCGTGGAAGACCTGCAAGCGGCGCTGGCGCAATTCAAGCTGATTGCCAGCGATCTGGGGGAGGTCGTTGAAGAGTGATGCGGCCGCTGGATGAAACAGTGAAGCCTACTTCGTCCCAAAAATCCGGTCCCCCGCATCGCCCAGCCCCGGCAGGATGTAGCCGTGGTGGTTCAGCTCGCGGTCGATGGCTGCGGTGTAGATGGGCACGTCGGGGTGCGCCTTCTGCAGCGTGGCGATGCCTTCGGGCGCGGCCAGGAGGCAGACGAACTTGATGGAGCGGGGGTTGAGCTTCTTCAGCCGGTCAATGGCGGCCGAAGCCGAGTTGCCCGTGGCCAGCATGGGGTCGACGACGATGATGTCGCGCTCGTCCATCTCGGACGGCATCTTGAAGTAGTACTCCACCGGCTGCAGCGTGGCTGGGTCGCGGTACAGGCCGATGTGGCCCACGCGCGCGCCGGGCACCACGTTGAGCATGCCGTCGAGAAAGCCGTTGCCGGCGCGCAGGATGGACACCAGCACCAGCTTCTTGCCGTCGATGACCTTGCCGGTCATGGTCTCCAGCGGGGTTTCGATTTCAATGTCCTGCAGCGGCATGTCGCGCGTGACTTCGTAGGCCATCAGCGTGCTGAGTTCGCCCAAGAGGCGGCGAAAGCTGTTGGTACTGGCGTCTTTGCGGCGCATCAGGGTCAGCTTGTGTTGCACCAGGGGGTGGTCGATGAGGTGGACGTTGCTCATGAAGGGGAATTGGTAAATGGATGAATTCAGTCGGCAAGAAAGCGGGCGTAGCGCGGCAGGTCGACATTGCCGCCGCTGATGATGATGCCCACGCGTGCCCCGTGCAGGTCGCAGCCGCCGTGCAGCGCGCCGGCCAGCGCCAGTGCGCCGGTAGGCTCGACGACGAGCTTCATGCGCTCGGCAAAAAAACGCAGGGACTGCATCAGTTGCAGGTCGCTGGCGGTGACGATGCCCTCGGCGCCCTGCTGGATGATGTCAAAGGCCAGCGGGGCGAGCGACGTGGCGCGCGCGCCGTCGGCAATGGTGCTGCGCGGGAGCGCGATTTCCACGATCTGGCCGGCGGCGAGCGATTGTTGGCCGTCGTTGGCCACCTCGGGCTCCACACCGTACACACGGCACAGGGGCAGGGCTGCCTTGGTGGCGAGGAGGCTGCCGGCCAGCAGGCCGCCACCGCCCACGCCGACAAACAGGGCGTCGAGCCGTGGCACCTCTTCGACCAGTTCCAGCGCAGCCGTGCCCTGGCCGGCAACCACGTCGAAATGGTCTGATGGCGGCACCAGCGTCATGCCGCGCTCTTGCGAGAGCTTGTGGCTGATCGCCTCGCGGTCTTCGGTCAGCGGGTCGTAGGTGACGACCTGGGCGCCGTAGGCGCGGGTGGCCGCTATCTTGGAGCTCAGGGCGTCGTTGGGCATGACCACCAGCGCGGGCATGTCCAGCATGCGGGCCGCCAGCGCAATGGCCTGCGCATGGTTGCCCGCCGAGAAGGTGAGCACGCCGCGCTCGCGCTGCTCCGGTGTGAACTGTGCCAAGGCGTTGTAGGCGCCGCGAAACTTGAAAGCGCCGGTGCGCTGCAGGTTTTCGCATTTGAAGAACACTTGGGCGCCGAGCATCTTGTCGGCCGCACTTGAGCGCAGTACCGGCGTGTGGTGGGCGACGCCGCGCAGGCGCCCGGCGGCGGCGTGCACGTCTTGCGCCGTGGGCAATGTCAGCTCGGGCCAGCTCATGCTGCGCTCCGGGTTGTGGCGTGGCGGGGCGATGAAATATGCATGAAAAATGCCTCCAGCGCTTGTTCAGTCTGCGGTGATAGCTACACAAATAATAGTGACATGCCAGGCGTGCGCTCAGCCTTTTCGCCCGCCAAACACGCTGCCCAGCACACCGCGCAGAATCTCGCGCCCCAGGCTGGTGCCCATGGTGCGCACGGCCGATTTGGCCATGGTTTGCGCCAGGCCGTCGTGCTTGCCGCCACGCGGGCCGGTAGTGCCAAACAGCACGTCGTTGAGTCCACCGAGCAAGCCGCCGCCACCCTGGACAGGCGCAGCGCCGGGGCTCGGGCCGGGCGCCTGCTGCGCCACATCGGCTGTGCGTGCCTTGAGTTTTTCGTAGGCCGATTCGCGGTCCACCATTTTTTCGTACACGCCTGCCACCAGCGACTGGCCAATGAGCGCCTGGCGCTGCTGCGCCGTGATGGGCCCCAATTGGCTGCCGGGCAGCAGCACAAAGACGCGTTCGGTCACGCTCGGGCGGCCCTTGGCGTCGAGCAGGCTCACCAGCGCCTCGCCCACGGCCAGCTCGGTGATGGCCGCTTCAATGTCCAGTCCGGGTTTCTGGCGCATGGTGGTGGCCGTGGCCTTCACGGCCTTCTGGTCGCGCGGCGTGAAAGCGCGCAGCGCATGCTGCACGCGGTTGCCGAGCTGCGCCAGCACGCTGTCGGGAATGTCGAGCGGGTTCTGCGTGGCAAAGTACACGCCCACGCCCTTGCTGCGCACCAGGCGCACGACGAGTTCGATGCGCTCGATCAGCACCTTGGGCGCTTCGTCGAACAGCAAATGCGCTTCGTCGAAGAAGAACACCAGCTTGGGTTTCTCGGGGTCGCCTATTTCAGGCAGTTGCTCGAACAGTTCGGACAGCATCCACAGCAGAAAGGTCGCGTACAGGCGCGGGGCATTCATCAGCTTGTCGGCGGCCAGAATGTTGATGACGCCCCGGCTTCCCACGGTCTGCAGCAGGTCGTTGATGTTCAGCATGGGCTCGCCAAAGAACTTGTCGCCGCCCTGGCTTTCGATCTGCAGCAGCCCGCGCTGGATGGCGCCAATGCTGGCCGCGCTCACGTTGCCGTACTCGGTGGTGAACTGCTTGGCGTTGTCGCCCACGTAGCTGAGCATGGCGCGAAGGTCTTTCAGGTCCAGCAGCAGCAGGCCGTTGTCGTCGGCCACCTTGAACACCAGGTTCAATACGCCCAGCTGGGTCTCGTTCAAATCGAGCATGCGCCCGAGCAGCAGCGGCCCCATGTCGGTGATGGTGGCGCGCACTGGGTGGCCTTGTTCGCCAAACACGTCCCACAGCGTGGTGGGGCAGGCAACCGGTTCGGGCAGCGCCAAACCGCGGTCCTTGAGCACCGCGGCGATCTTGTCGGGTACGCTGCCTTGCTGGCTGATGCCGGTCAGGTCGCCTTTGACGTCGGCCATGAACACCGGCACGCCAATGGCCGAGAACTGTTCCGCCAGCTTTTGCAGCGTGACGGTTTTGCCGGTGCCGGTGGCGCCGGTGATCAAGCCGTGCCGGTTGGCCAGGCCTGGCAAGAGAAAGCACTCGGTAGCGCCGTTTTTCGCAATCAGCAGGGGGTCAGCCATGGCTTGGGGTGAAAAGTAGAATCAAGGGATAGCTTAATTCAGTATCGACATCAAGGAACATCCGTGGCCGGACACAGCAAGTGGGCGAACATTCAGCACCGCAAGGGGCGCCAGGACGAAAAACGCGGCAAGATTTGGACGCGCATCATCCGTGAAATCACGGTGGCGGCGCGCGCCGGTGGCGGTGATCTGTCGAGCAACCCGCGCCTGCGCCTGGCGGTGGACAAGGCCAAGGCGGCCAACATGCCGGCCGACCGCATCAAGTACAACATCGAGAAGGCCTCGGGCACGCTCGAAGGCATGAACTACGAGGAAATCCGCTACGAAGGCTACGGCATTGGCGGTGCGGCCATCATCGTGGACACCATGACCGACAACCATGTGCGCACCGTGGCCGAGGTGCGCCACGCCTTCAGCAAGTACGGCGGCAACATGGGGACGGCAGGTTCGGTGGCTTTTCAGTTCAAGAACGTCGGGCAACTGGTGTTCGCGCCGGGCACCGACGAAGACAAGGTGATGGAGGTGGCGCTGGACGCCGGTGCCGACGACGTGATCACCGACGAAGACGGCGCCATTGAGGTGCTGACCGCACCGACCGAGTTCGAGGCCGTGAAGAACGCCTTGCAGGCCGCCGGGCTCGAGCCTGCCGAAGCGGGCGTCACCATGCGCCCGGACGTGACCATCGAGCTGGCCGGCGACGACGCCGAGCGCATGCAAAAACTCCTGGACGTGCTCGAAGACCTCGACGACGTGCAGGAAGTCTTTCACAACGCGGCCCTGTGAACCCGAGCCTTTCGACATGAACGTACTTGTGATTGGCGGCGGTGGCCGCGAACACGCCATCGCCTGGAAGCTGGCCCGGTCGCCCAAGGCCACGCGCGTCTATGTGGCGCCGGGCAACGGCGGCACGGCGCTCTCGCCCGATCTGCACAACCTTCCCATTACCGACGTGCGTGCGCTGCGCGAGTGGGCGCAGGCCAACAAGATCGGCCTGACCGTGGTGGGCCCGGAGGCGCCGCTGGCGGCCGGTGTGGTGGATGAATTCCGCGCCCACGGCCTGCGCATCTTCGGGCCAACGAAGGCCGCTGCGCAACTCGAGAGTTCCAAGGCCTTCTCCAAGGCTTTCATGCGCCGCCACGGCATTCCCACCGCCGACTACGACACCTTCACCGAGCCGGCCAAGGCCCACGCCTTTGTCGAGCGTCTGGGCGCGCCCATCGTCATCAAGGCCGATGGCCTGGCGGCGGGCAAGGGCGTGGTGGTGGCCATGAGCCTGCAGGAAGCGCACGACGCCGTGGATTTCATGCTGGTGGACAACAAATACGGCGCGGTGCACAACGAAGGTGGCGCACGCGTGGTGATCGAGGAATTTTTGGCCGGCGAGGAAGCCAGCTTCATCGTGCTGTGCGACGGCAAGAACGTCGCGGCACTGGCCACCAGCCAGGACCACAAGCGCCTACAGGATGGGGACGCCGGCCCCAACACCGGCGGCATGGGGGCCTATTCGCCTGCTCCGATAGTCACGGCCGATGTGCACGCCCGCGCCATGCGGGAGATCATCCTGCCCACCATTCGGGGCATGGAAAAGGACGGCATTCCCTACACTGGCTTCCTGTATGCCGGCCTGATGATCGATGCCCAGGGCCACCCCAAGACGCTGGAATTCAACTGCCGCATGGGCGACCCCGAGACCCAGCCGATTCTGATGCGGCTCAAGAGCGACTTGCTCGACGTGCTCGCCGCCGCCATCGACGGCAAGCTCGACCAGATCGAACTGCAATGGGACCGTCGCACCGCGCTGGGCGTGGTGATGGCCGCCCACGGTTACCCCGAGGCGCCGCGCAAGGGCGACGCCATCAACGGCCTGCCGCAGGAGCGGGACGATGCCATGGTGTTCCATGCCGGCACCGTCCTGGAGGATGGCGTGGTGCGCACCAGCGGCGGGCGCGTGCTGTGTGTGACGGCCCTGGGCGACAACGTGCGCCAGGCCCAGCAGCGGGCCTACGACGTGGCGCGCGGCATCCACTTTGACGGCGCCCAGTACCGGCGCGACATCGGCCACCGCGCCATCAAGAATCCATGAGCAATATCTTTGAGCGCAGCGCTGGCGCGACCGGCATGCGCGACTACCTTCTGGGTCTGCAGACCCGCATTATGGGCGCGCTGCAAGCCATGGAGGATGAAGGCGAGGGCGGCGCCAAAGCCGTGGTGGACCCCTGGAAAAAAGGCGAGGGCGAGCTGCTGCAGGGCGAAGGCATCACCAAGATCATCGAAGGCGGGCGCATCTTCGAGCGCGCCGGCTGTGGCTTCTCGCATGTGCGCGGGCCGCGCCTGCCGCCATCCGCCACCCAGCACCGGCCCGAACTGGCGGGTGCGCCATTCGAAGCCATGGGTGTGTCGCTGGTGTTCCACCCGCGCAACCCCTACGTGCCAACGGTGCACATGAACGTGCGCATGATCGCGGCGGGCCACCCCGGAACGACGCCGGTGTGCTGGTTTGGCGGCGGCATGGACCTGACGCCTTACTACGGGTTTGACGAAGACGCGGTGCATTTCCACCGCACCTGCCAACAGGCGCTGGCCCCGTTTGGGGGCGACAAGTACCCGCGCTTCAAGCGCTGGTGCGACGACTACTTCTGCCTCAAGCACCGCGGCGAGCAGCGCGGCGTCGGCGGCGTGTTCTTTGACGATTTTTCCGAACTCGGCCAGGAGCAGAGCATGGCCATGACGCAGGCCGTGGGCGATGCCTTTTTGCCGGCCTACCTGCCCATCGTGCAGCGCCGCTTTGCCACGCCCTACGGCGAGCGCGAGCGCGATTTCCAGCTCTATCGGCGTGGCCGCTATGTCGAGTTCAACCTGGTGTGGGACCGCGGCACGCACTTTGGTTTGCAGTCGGGCGGGCGCACCGAATCCATCCTGCTGTCCATGCCGCCGCTGGCCAGTTGGGCCTACCAGCGCACGCCCGAAGCGGGCTCGCCCGAGGCGAATTTGACCGAGCATTTCCTTGTGCCGCGCGATTGGGTCTGAGTCGACGGGCTTCGCTGCAACACAGCATAGCTATAATTTGAATAGCTTATAACGCTTGCCATGCAAGCGGTAGAGCCAATTTTTATTTGATTTTTTGTGCGGTGGCGCGCGGACGATGCCGGAGATGCTGGCCGCCCTCGAATGCCCGCGCTATATTGCCTTCACCCTGCTCACCTTTCACACCACCTGATGACCACTTCCAAAACCTCCGAATCCGCCGCCAAGAAAGACGTTGCGAAACTCCAGCGCGCCATTGTGGATGGCCTCGAAGACGTGAAGGCTCAGGACATTCAGGTGTTCAATACCGAGCACCTCTCGCCGCTGTTCGAGCGCGTCATCGTGGCGTCCGGCACGTCGAATCGCCAAACCAAGGCACTGGCCGCCAGCGTGCGCGATGCGGTGAAGGAAGCCGGTTTCCCCAAGCCGCGCACCGAAGGTGAAGAAAACGGCGAATGGATCATCGTGGACTGCGGCGCCGCCGTGGCGCACATCATGCAGCCCGGCATTCGCCAGTACTACCGGTTGGAAGAGCTGTGGGGCGAGATGCCCGTGCGCCTCAAGCTGGGCGCCGCCAAGCCCGTGGCGCCAGAAGCCAAGGTGCCCGTGAAGACGGCCGCGCGCCGCGCCGCCAAGGCAGCGGCGGCGACAGAAGCTGCCGCACCCGCCAAGAAGGCGGCGCCGCGCAAGGGCGCCAGCGCTCCCACCGCAGCGCCCGCCGCCAAGGCACCGGCCCGCAAAGCCGCTTCGCGGTCCGCTGCGCCGGCCAGGGCTGCTGCCAAGGCGCCGGCGAAGGCGGCTCCGCAAGTGGCTCTGAAGGCCGCCCCAAAAGCAGCGCCCAAGGCCGCCGCCAAAACAGCCGGCAAGGCGCCAGCCGCCAAGACAGCGACTATTCAGAAACTGGTGGTCAAGCCCCGCAGCGCCGGCGCTCCCGCCAAAAAGGCAGCGCCTGCCAAGAGCGCCGCACCGGTGAAAAAGGCAGCCCCCGCCAAGCGCGCCAGCCCTGCCGCCAAGGCCGCACCGGCCCCAGCGCCAGCCGCCCGGAAGTCGCCCGCTGCCAAAGCCCCCGCACGCAAGAGCCCCAGCCGCAAGGCGTAACACGCAAGGCCTGAAGCATGCGCCTGCTGATCGTGGCCGTCGGCCAGCGCGTGCCCGATTGGGCCAGCAGCGCCTACGACGACTACGCCAAGCGCTTTCCACCCGAGCTCAAGGTCGAACTCAAGGCGGTCAAGACCGAGCCGCGCGGCTCCAAGACGCTGGAGACGCTCGTTGCCGCCGAGCGCGAGCGCATCGCGGCGGCCATTCCCAAAGGCACGCGCGTGGTGGTGCTCGATGAACGCGGCACCAGCCTCACCACCAAGGCCCTGGCCGAGCGGCTGACTGGCTGGCAACTGAGCGGCAACGACGTGGCGCTGGTCATTGGCGGGCCCGACGGACTGGAGCCGGCGTTTCGCCAGGCGGCGCACGAGCGCATTCGTCTGTCGGACCTGACGCTGCCGCACGCCATGGTGCGGGTCCTGCTGATCGAGCAGCTCTACCGCGCCTGGTCGGTCAACGCCGGCCACCCCTACCATCGGGAATAGGGCAAGCGACGCCGCCCGGCCGTGCAGGGCGGTGCAAAATACTATTCAATCAATAGCTGCTAGCGCAAGTGGGGTAAGCGCTGGAGGCCAATTTGACCCATAAAAGCTTATGCCAGACTTTCTCTACCTTGCCTCGCAGAGTCCGCGCCGCAGCCAGTTGCTGGATCAGTTGGGCGTGCGCCACACCTTGCTGCTGCCCAACGCCGAGGGCGACACCTTTGAGGACGCTGAAGCCATCGAGCTGCAGCGGCCCGGTGAAGCGCCCAAAGCCTATGTGGAACGTGTCACCGGCCTCAAGCTCGATGCGGCAGTGCAGCGCCACGCCCGCCGGGGCCTGCCCGCCGCGCCCATCCTGTGCTCGGACACCACGGTGGCGCTGGGCCGGCGCATGTATGGCAAGCCCGAAGATGCACAAGATGCGGCGCGCATGCTGGGCGAGCTGGCCGGCCGCAGCCACCGCGTGCTCACCGCCGTGGCGCTGCAGGTGGGCGCCAAGCGGCTGGCAGCGGTGTCGGTGTCCACGGTGCAGTTTGCCGCGTTGGCGCCTGAACAGATCGCCGCTTATGTCGCCACTGGCGAGCCGCTGGGCAAGGCTGGGGCTTATGCGGTGCAAGGGCGGGCCGGCGCCTTCATTCCTGTGCTGCGCGGCAGCTATTCGGGCATCATGGGGCTGCCTTTGTTTGAAACTGCGCAACTGCTGCGCGCCGCCGGTTTTGCTGTCTGATTCGGTTTCTCAATCAATCGAGTACGCGAAGGCGACGCGCAAACAGTACAAGCTTACTGGCCAAGTGAAGCCGACAAAGTCATTGTTTGATTTAGAAAAGGAATGAATGAGCCCCACCACCATGCAACAAGACATCCTGATCAACTGGTCGCCCCAGGAGACGCGCGTGGCCGTGGTCGAGCACGGCGCGGTGCAGGAGCTGCATGTCGAGCGCACGCTCGAGCGCGGCCTGGTCGGTAACGTCTACCTGGGCAAAGTCTCGCGCGTGCTGCCGGGCATGCAGTCGGCGTTCATCGACATTGGGCTCGAGCGCGCCGCGTTTCTGCATGTGGCCGATGTCTGGCAGCGCCATCCGGACGGCGACGCCGGTGCGCTGGCGCGCAAGAGCGAGCCGCAGGTGCCGATTGAAAAGCAGGTGTTCGAAGGCCAGGCGCTGATGGTGCAGGTCATCAAGGACCCGATCGGCAGCAAGGGCGCGCGCCTCTCGACACAGATCAGCGTGGCTGGGCGGCTGCTGGTGTTTTTGCCACAGGACGAGCATGTGGGTGTCTCGCAAAAAATACCCGTGGGCGAACGCGAATCGCTGCGCGTGCGCCTGCAGGCCCTGGTGGGCGACAAGGCCTCGGGCGGCGGGGGCGGCTTCATCCTGCGCACCAACGGCGAAGACGCCACCGACGCCGAGTTGGCCGACGACATCGCCTACCTGCGCAAGACCTGGGCGCGCATCAAGGATGCCGCGCTGCGCCAACCGCCGCTCTCGCTTTTGCACCAGGACCTCGATTTGCTGCAGCGTGTGCTGCGCGACCTGGTGGGCGAGCACACGCAAAGCATTCGCATCGATTCGCTGGAACAGTTCCAGCGTCTGCGCGCCTTTGGCCTGGAGTTCATGCCGGCCGCAGCCGCCAAGCTGCAGCACTACAAGGGCGAGCGCCCGGTTTTCGACCTGTATGCAATTGACGAGGAAATCGCCCGTGCGCTGGGGCGGCGCGTGGACCTCAAATCGGGCGGCTACCTCATCATCGACCAGACCGAGGCGCTGACCACGGTGGACGTGAACACCGGCGGCTACGTGGGCGCGCGCAACTTCGATGACACCATCTTCAAGACCAACCTGGAGGCCGCCGGCGCCATCGCCCGCCAATTGCGTCTGCGCAACCTGGGCGGCATCGTCATTGTCGATTTCATCGACATGCTGCGCGAAGAGCACCAGAGTGCCGTGCTGGCCGAGTTTCGCAAGCACCTGGCGCGCGACCGCGTGAAAACCATGGCCGGGGGGTTTTCGAACCTGGGCCTGGTCGAGATGACGCGCAAGCGCACGCGCGAATCACTCGCCCACATGCTGTGCGAGCCCTGCGCTGCCTGCCAGGGCAAAGGCAGCGTCAAAACCGCGCGCAGCGTGTGCTACGACATCCTGCGCGAAATCCTGCGCGAAGCCCGCCAGTTCAACCCGCGCGAGTTCCGCGTGATTGCTTCGGCTGCGGTGGTCGAGCTGTTCCTTGACGAGGAAAGCGCCCACCTGGCCGGCCTGTCGGACTTCATCGGCAAACCCATTTCGCTGCAAACCGAGGCCGCCATGGGCCAGGAGCAGTACGACATCGTGCTGCTCTGAGCGCGGGCGCCAGGCGGCCGTATCCGCTGCCATCGACCCATGGCGGGAGTCGCCAGCGTTTGTCTCGGTTTACCGGGTTCGTGTTTCAATAGGCGCAATGGCACCCGCTTCATCGTCGCCGACGGCGGGGCATGGGTGCCAAATGCAGGAGTCCGACCCCATGAACCCAATCAAAGCGGTAGGCATTGCCCTGGTCATTGCCGGAATTCTCGGGCTGGCCTATGGGGGCTTCAGCTATACGAAGGACACCACGGTGGTCAAGATTGGCACGCTCGAGATCTCCGCCAAGGAGAAGCAGACGGTCAATGTGCCTATGTGGGCTGGCATAGGGGCCATCGTGGTCGGTGGGCTCTTGCTGGTCATGGGCGGCAAGAAAGGCTGAGCGCCAAGACCCCATGGCCGCGTCCTCAAAAGCCAAGGTTTCCCCCCCAGCGAAGAGCGTCGTCCGACCGTCGACACGCCGCGCAGCGCCAGCCAAGCCGTTTCTGCGCTTCTTCCATTCCGTGGAGCTGCGCCATAAAACGCTTGCGGTCTTGGCGTTGATCGAGAGTGCGCCCGACCCCACCGCCCACCGTGGTGCTCTTGCGGATATCGTGCTTGACTTGATGAAGAGTGGCTTCGACGGCTATTTTCTGGTGCCGCTGAAAAAGGCCAAGGCGGGATTCCTGATTGAGCAGTCGGCCAGCGTCGGGCTCATGGGTGCGCAGCAGATCATCGGGTCTGTCGCGCGCAACATCATCGGCCGAATGGATGCGCCGCAGTTGCTCTCGGTATGCGGCTCGCTTCGCGGATTGATGGTGTGACGGAAGCGGTTTCGCGTTGTAGCGCCCGCCATGGCCGTGTTTGTCCAGAAGTTTTAGCTATTAAATAAATAGCTACTAACGATTATGGGATAAGCGCTAGAGGCCTATTTAGTGCATATCTCTCGCGCTGCTTGCAGCCATCTATCTGTCACGAGTAGCACCAGGTTTGTGAAGCTGAACAGCAGGCCGCTCCTTGGAAATTGGACATTCATCACGCGCTCGCCACCCAACCGCGGAACCCAAAGGCGGCATAGAACAGCTCGACATCCGTGAATCCGGAGTCCCGTAGCAGTGATTCATCCTCTTCTGGAGAAAGAATGGGGAGCTGTGAACCGATGCCGGCACGGGCGCGCTCGGCATTGTCGGGTGCGATGCCCGACGCGATGGCGAATGCCTTGTTGCGCGAGAGCCATCGCTCGCGTTTCGAGGCCTCTTGCGGGAAGCTGAAGTGTGCTGCTACGAAGGGTGCGCCCGCGCGCATGCGGTGCCGGACCTCCATAAGCGTACGCAGACGTTCCTCGCGGGCAATGAAATGCAGCGTCAACAAACTGCAGGCTGTATCAAAAGGGCCGGAGGGCGCATCGTAGATATAGCCATGGTGCAGGCGTACGCGGGAGATGTGCGCTTGCACCCGGTTTCGGGCCAGGCGCAGCATTTCTGCAGAGGGGTCGACACCGTCGAACTGCCAACGCGCGTGCGTGCGCGCAAACAGATCGAGCTCCAGGCCGCCCCCAGCGCCCAGCACCAGGACGCGAGCGTCCTGCGGCGCCCTTTCGGCCATGAGCAGCATGCACATGCGCTGCAGGTCCGCGAATCCGGGGACCAGTTTGGGTGGCTGCTCTGCATAAGTGGCAACGGCCTGCGGGTCGTCAAAAGGGTTCATGGCCATGGTGCTTACCTCATGCAGTGCCGTTGCCTGCCAGTTGGTTGAGAAAGTCGATCAGCAAGGCGTTCACCTCCTGTGGGCGCTCTTGTGCAAGCCAGTGACCGGCGCGTTCGATGATCGCGCTGCGCGTGAGGTGCGGCACCAGGGCTGGCATGGCAGCGATGATGTCCCGCATGCCCGGCATGGCCAGCCCGGCATCGCGTTCACCCACCATGAAAAGGGCAGGCACCTGCACCTTCAGGCCGCTGAACATTGCCATCAGCTCCCGGTTGCGGTCCAGATTGCGGTAGTAATTCAGCCCACCCTGGAACCCGCTTGTGGAGAAAGCGCGCACGAAGGCTGCAAGGTCTTCTTCTTCAAGCCATGCCGGCAGTTGTGCCGGAGTGTTCAACGGCGCGAGCAGGCCTTGCGCACGTGAGACCATGCCAAATGGGTTGGGTGTGTGGTTGCCCGGAAGGCGCGGGCCGGCGTCACCGGACGCGGCGAACAGCAGCTTGCGCAGGGTGGTCGCCACGTCGCGTTCCAACTCTTGTTCCGCCACGCCGGGCTGCTGGAAGTAGAGGGTATAGAACAGCGCCTCGGCATTCTGTGGAAACAGCTGGCTGGGCGGGCGTGGTGGGCGCCCCATCATGGGCACACCCAGCGCCGCCACGGCGCAAAACCGGTCTGGGCGCAACAAGGTTGCGTGCCATGCGATGGTGGCACCCCAGTCGCTTCCGACGATGACTGCACGGTCGAGCGCCAACGTGTCCAGCAGGGCGACAAGGTCGCCGACCAGGTGCAGGATCGAATACTGCTCCTGGTCTGTGGGTGCGCTGCTGCTGCCGTAACCCCGCAGGTCTGGCGCAATGGCGCGGTAGCCCGCCGCTGCCAGAGCCGGCAGTTGGTGGCGCCAGGCATGGCTGGTTTCAGGAAAACCGTGGCACAGCAATACGGCGGGGCCCTGGCCCTGTTCGGCCACGTGCAGCGTGAGCCCGTCGCCAATCGCGACGGTTTGGTGTCGGGTGGGTGTCATGAGGGGGCTTTCGTGTGTGCGTGTTTGCGCGCCACGTCGGCGGCGATGGTTTGCAGGTCGATGCCCTCCAGCCGCGCATCCAGAAAAGCGGCCGCTTGGGCCAAGGCGCCGTCCAGTGCTGCTTCCACTGCTTGCTCGACGAGGCAACCGGGGCTCTCGGTGCGTGTGGGCGCCGGGAATATCCGCGCACCGATAGCGTCCTGGACCTGCTTGAGATTCAGGTCCGCCAAGGGTCTGGCCAGTTGCCAGCCGCCGCCGTGGCCCTTGCGCGTTTGCAGAATGCCAGCCTCACGCAAGCCGGCCAGTGTGCGGCGGATGACGGCGGGGTCGGAGCCGATGCAGGCCGACATTTCGGCAGAGGTCATTGAGGCCTCCGGCTTGAGTGCCAAGTGCAGCAAGGCGTGCAGGGCGATAGAAAGCCGTTCGTTTCTTTTCATGTGATTTCAATTGTCACATGATTTCGAGGGCGGCACCAACCCCACGCTGGGCGGATCGTCGTTTGGCTCTGCGGTGGTACAGGTCTGCTGGTGCAGTTGGGTTGCGCGTGCCGGGTTACAGTGGATGCAAATCTGCAAAATCAGCTTATCAATACTATCAAATAGATAGCTTCTAGCGCTTATGGGATAAGCGTTGTAGGCCTATTTACCCAAATATTGACGCACCTACGCCGACCGCTGTGATGGCCGGCCCTTCCCCACGATGCAGGCAGCGCACCAAGGCCGTGCCTAACCGCTCGGCATTGGGGTTGAAGCACGCGTTTCCCTGCGGGAAATCGTCCTTCGACCCCAAGCCTGCGCCGCTCGCGGCTACAGCAGCGCTATCCCCGGAAAGTTCTTGAAGCAGGTCTCGCGTGTCGTCTGCACGAAGTCGGCCATCCACGGGCGGGCGCTGGTGGTGGCGGTGCTGGCCATGTAGAGGCGCCCGGTCAAGCCTGCCGGGCCGACGGGGCGCGCGGCAATGTAGTGGCGGTCGAGGTAGCCCTGCACGGCCCAGCGGGGCAGGGTGGCGATGCCGCGGCCGCTGGCCACCAGTTGCAGCATGGCAACCGTCAGCTCAGTGGTACGGCGGTGTGCGGGCGCCACGCCAGCGGGGGTGAGCACCTGGCGCAGGATGTCGAGCATGTCGTCGGGCACCGGGTAGGTGATGAGTGTCTGGTCGGCAAAGTCTTCGGCGGCCAGGCGCGCCTTGTCGGCCAGCGGGTGGTGGTTGGCCAGCAGCGCCAGAATCTCAAAGCTGAACAGTGGGTGGAAATCCACCGCCTCGTCGGGGTCGGGCTCCGAGACGATGGCGACCTCGGCGCGGTCTTGCAGCAGCAAGGCAATCGGGTCGGGGTGAAAGCCCGAGACGATGTCCAGCTCGATCTCGGGCCAGCCGGTGCGAAACGCGTCCATCGCCGGCATCAGCCAGTCAAAGCAGGTGTGGCACTCGACCACGATGCGCAGTTGCCCGGCCCCTGCCTGGCCCAGGCGGGCGACATCGCGCTCGGCCTCTTGCACTTGCGGCAGCAGGGTGTCGGCGAGTGTGAGCAGGCGCAGGCCAATGGCACTGAACTGCGGCGGCACCGATTTGCGCTCGAACAGCGCGCCGCCGAAATGCGCCTCCAGCTGCTTGATCTGGTGCGACAGGGCCGATTGCGTCAGGTGCAGCAATTGCGCAGCGCGCACCAGGCTGCCGGTATCGCGCAGGGCAGCGAGGGTGCGCAGGTGGCGGATTTCAAGAATCGATTGCGTCATGAAATTGATTCAAGTTGATCTTGGATATTTTTCGTTTGAATAATAAACGCAGAAGTTCGACCATCGTGGTTATGAAAACACTTCGCACACATACCCTTGGATTCCCCCGCATGGGCGCCCACCGCGAACTCAAATTCGCCCTTGAAAAACACTGGCGCGGCGAGATCGGCGAAGCCGCGCTGGAGGAGGTCGGCGCCACCTTGCGCCAGGCGCACTGGCAAGCCCAGCGCGATGCCGGCCTTGCCTTCGTCACCGTGGGCGATTTCGCCTACTACGACCATGTGGCCAACCATATTCAACTGCTGGGCTGCGAGCCCACGCGTTTTGGCTTTGCCGGGACCGAGTCGGAGCTGTCGCGCTATTTTTCAATGGCGCGCGGCGTGACGGGTAAGGCGCAGCACAGTGGCTGCTGCGCGAGCCACGCCCAAGGTTTTGCGCTGGAAATGACCAAGTGGTTCGACACCAACTACCACTACCTGGTGCCCGAATTCTCAAGCACCACGGAATTCAAGCTGGCGTCTACCCGCTTGTTTGACGAAGTGGCCGAGGCCCAGGCGCTGGGCCACCCTGTCAAGGCGGTGCTGCTCGGGCCGCTGAGTTTCTTGTACCTCGGCAAAGAGAAGCAGGCCGGGCTGGACCGCCTCTCACTGCTCGACGCCTTGCTGCCCGTGTACGAACACATCCTCACCCGGCTCAAGCAGCAGGGCGTCACCTGGGTGCAGGTGGACGAGCCCATCCTGGGCCTCGACCTGCCCGCCGACTGGCGCAACGCCTTTGAGCGCAGCTATTGGCAACTGGCCCGCTCGGCGCCGCACATCCTGCTGGCCACCTACTTCTCACCGCTGGAAGACAACCTGCGCCTGGCCTGCCAGCTCCCCGTGGCCGGCCTGCATGTGGATGCCGTGCGCGCCCCGCACGAACTGGTCGGCGTGGCCGACTGGCTGCCTGCACACAAGGTGCTGTCGGTGGGTATCGTCGATGGCCGCAACATCTGGCGCACCGACGTCGATGCCGCGCTGAAGTGCCTGCGCCCCGTGGCCGACAAGCACCGGGGCGAGCTCTGGCTGGCCCCCTCGTGCAGCCTGTTGCATGTGCCGTTCAGTCTGGAAGCCGAGCAAACATTGGACGCCGAGATCCAGTCCTGGATGGCCTTTGCCATGGAAAAACTCGGTGAATTGCGCCTGCTGCGCGCTGCGCTGGACAACGGCACGGCGTCCGTCGCCGGGGAGCTCAACGTCAGCCGCAGAGCCATCGCTGCGCGGCGTGCCAGCCCCCGCGTACACCGTGCCGATGTGCGCCTGCGCCTGGCGCGCGCCACCGATGGCGACGAGCGGCGTGCATCAACCTTTGTCCAGCGCCAGCGCCAGCAGCGGGCACGTTTTGCGCTGCCGCCGCTGCCCACCACCACCATCGGTTCGTTCCCGCAGACGCCGGCCATTCGCGCCGCCCGCGCCGCCTTCAAGCGCGGCGCGCTGGGCGAGGCGGATTACCGCCAGAAGATGGAAGAAGAAATCACCCTGGCGGTGCGCGAGCAGGAAGCCCTCGGCATTGATGTCCTGGTGCACGGCGAAGCCGAGCGCAACGACATGGTCGAATACTTTGGCGAGCAGCTCGACGGCTTTGCCTTCACGCAAAACGGCTGGGTGCAGTCGTACGGCTCGCGCTGCGTCAAACCTCCGGTGATCTACGGCGACGTGGCCCGCCCCCGCGCCATGACAGTGGCCTGGACCGCCTTCGCCCAGAGCCTGACCACCAAGCCCGTCAAAGGCATGCTGACCGGCCCCATCACCCTGCTGCAATGGTCTTTTGTGCGCGACGACCAGCCGCGCAGCGTCACCACCGAGCAAATTGCCTGGGCGATTCGCGACGAAGTGGTCGACCTGGAGCGCGCCGGCATCGGCATCGTGCAAATCGACGAGCCCGCCATCCGCGAAGGCCTGCCCCTGCGCCGCGCCGGCTGGAAGCCCTACCTGGCGCAGGCCACGCGGGCGTTTCGCATCAGCGCCTCGGGCGTGGCGGACGACACGCAAATCCACACCCACATGTGCTACTCGGAGTTCAACGACATCCTGCCCGAGATCGCCGCCATGGATGCCGACGTGATCACCATTGAAACCAGCCGCTCCGACATGGAGCTGCTGCGCGGTTTTGGCGATTTTCAGTACCCGAACGAGATTGGCCCAGGCGTGTACGACATCCATTCACCGCGCGTGCCCACGCAGGACGAAATCCTTCGCCTGATGCGCAAAGCCGTGGCGGTGGTGCCGCGCGAGAACCTGTGGATCAACCCCGACTGCGGCCTCAAAACGCGCGGCTGGCCCGAGACGCGCGCGGCGCTGGCGAGCATGGTGGGTGCGGCCAAGGTGCTGCGGGAAGAGCTCGCGGCAGGGTAAGAGCTAAGAGCTTGTTCAAAGGGCCAAGCGGCCGGGTCAGCGCCGTATGCGGTGCACGCCCGTGGGCGCAGGGGGCGGGGCCATGGGGGCAGGCGGCGGTGCCTGCTCTACCGAATACGGGGAAAACCAGCTCTCGTTCTCGTTCACCCGCAGGGGCTGGCCGACGAACGGAAAGGCCCGCTGCGGGCAGGCGGTGCGCTCGCAGACCTTGCAGCCCATGCCGATAGGCGTGGCCGCGTTGGGGTCCTTCAGGTCCAGGCCTTTGGAGTACACGAGGCGCGGCGCGTACTGGATGTCGCAGCCCAGGGCAAGCGAAAACGTCTTGCGTGGCGAGCCATAGCCGCGCGCGCCATGCGAGACGCTGCGGGCGATCCAGAGGTAGGCCCGGCCGTCGGGCATGCTGGCCAGTTGCGGCAGCACGCGTCCCGGTTGTGAGAACGCCTCGTACACGTTCCACAGCGGGCAGGTGCCGCCGGTCTTGGAAAAGTGGAAGTGTGTCGCCGACTGGCGCTTGGAGATGTTGCCCGACCGGTCCAAACGCATGAAGAAAAACGGCACCCCTGGTGCGCCCGGGCGTTGCAGCGTGCTCAGGCGGTGGCACACCGTCTCGAACCCCACGCCGAACTGCTGTGCCAGCTGGTCGATGTCGTAGCGCAAACTTTCTGCGGCCTGAAGAAACTTCGTATAGGGCAGCAGCAGGGCGCCCGCCACGTAGTTCGCCAGGCCGATGCGCGCCAGCATCTGGGCCGCGGGGTTGTCGAAGGCCGCTTCGTCGACCAGGGCCTGTATGGCGGCGTCCATGTCGAGCAGGGCGAGCTGCGTCGCCAGCTGAAACGCTTGCTGTCCGGCTTTGAGCGTGGGCGAGAGGTACAGCACGCCGCTGTGCGGGTCAAAGCGGCGCTGCTGCCCTGTCTGCTCGCCGTCCGACGGCACCACGCGCACGCCGTGCCGGGTCAGCAGGCGCTGCGTGAGCCAGTTGCCAAGCGTTTGGCCAGAGGCCTGTGCCTCCTGCGCCAGCGCTTCGGCTGCGGTGTCGAGCCCGTGGAAGTAATTGCGGTAGACAAAGAAAAAGTCCTGCACCGCCTCGAATGAGGTGGACCGCACGCTGGTCATGGCATCGCGGCCATCGCCTAGTTCCAGCGACAGGGCTTCCATGCGTTGAATGGCTTCCATCTGGCGCCGGTGCAGTGCCAGGATGGCGCGGCCTACCTTGGGCAGTTTGCTGGCCAGCTCCTGAAGGTCGGGCAGGTCGATGGCCTCTTGCGCCGGGTTGTCGGCCAGCGCATCGCGCAGCTGCGCCACCAGCCGCGCCACCTCGTCTTCCGAGAACTGCTGGATGTCCACCCCCAGCGTGCGGTGGATCTTGAGCAGCACCGCCACGGTGAGCGGCCGCTGGTCCTGCTCGATCTGGTTGAGGTAGCTGGGCGACAGGCCCAGTGCATGCGCGAACGCCACCTGTGACATGCCGCGCTCGGCGCGCAGGCTGCGCAATCGCACCCCCATGAACGTCTTTGCCATTGTCGCCTTTCGGTATTCGCAAAATTTGCAAAATCGCAGAATTCATTCGCAAAACATCGCCAATTCAGTGATTTCATGGGCGATTAGTCTTGCGTACATTGCGAATTATGACCAATCCTGCAAACGCTTTGCAAGCGACAAAAGTTGTCTTCCGCGAACATGCCAACGCGAGCAGAACCCTGTTGGGTGGGCCGGTCATTTCGATTCCCGCCGCTTATCTTTTCAAGGAAACCGCATGACCGATCTCAGCCAACCCGCGGGCTTCAAGCCCAAGAAGTCCGTTGCCCTCTCGGGCGTGACGGCCGGCAACACCGCCTTGTGCACCGTGGGCCGCACCGGCAATGACCTGCACTACCGGGGCTACGACATTCTCGATATGGCCGAGACCTGCGAGTTTGAAGAAATCGCCCACTTGCTGGTGCACGGCAAGTTGCCCACCGCCGCGGAGCTGCGGGCGTACAAGGCCAAGCTCCAATCCATGCGCGGCTTGCCTGCCAGCGTGAAGCACGCGCTGGAACATCTGCCTGCCAGCGCCCACCCAATGGATGTGATGCGCACGGGCGTGTCCACGCTGGGCTGCGTGCTGCCCGAGAAGGACGACCACAACCTGCCCGGCGCGCGCGACATTGCCGACCGGCTGATGGCCTCGCTTGGCTCCATGCTGCTGTACTGGTACCACTGGAGCACGCAGGGCAAGCGCATTGCCGTGGAGACAGACGACGACTCGATTGGCGGGCACTTTTTGCACCTGCTGCACGGCCGCACGCCGCCCGATGCCTGGGTGCGTGCCATGCACACCTCGCTGAACCTGTACGCCGAGCACGAATTCAACGCCAGCACCTTCACCGCCCGGGTCATTGCCGGCACCGGCAGCGACATGTACTCGTCCATCGCCGGCGCCATTGGCGCCCTGCGCGGCCCCAAGCATGGCGGCGCCAACGAGGTGGCGTTCGAAACCCAGAAGCGGTACGACCATGCCGACGAAGCCGAGGCCGACATCCGCCGCCGCGTCGAGGCCAAGGAAGTGGTCATCGGCTTTGGCCACCCGGTCTATACCGTCAGCGACCCGCGCAACGTCGTCATCAAGGGCGTCGCCAAATCGCTCTCGGAAGCAGCGGGTTCCACCAAGATGTTCGATATTGCCGAGCGGCTCGAGACCGTGATGTGGGAGGTGAAAGCCATGTTCCCCAACCTCGACTGGTTCAGCGCCGTGAGCTACCACATGATGGGCGTGCCCACCGCCATGTTCACGCCGCTGTTCGTCATTGCACGCACCAGCGGCTGGGCGGCGCACGTGATCGAGCAGCGTGTGGACAACAAGATCATCCGCCCCAGCGCCCACTACACCGGCCCCGAAGACCAGTGCTTCGTACCGATTGCCGAACGCGTGTGAGCCACCCACAGAACGAGCCAGCCCCATGACAAGACCCCATCAACAACCGCTGCCTGGCACGGCCTTGCAGTACTTCGACGCACGCACAGCCGTGGACGCCCTCCAGAGCGGCGCCTGGGCGCAGTTGCCCTACACCTCGCGCGTGCACGCCGAAAACATCGTGCGCAAGGCCGACCCCGCCACCGTCACCGACAGCCTCAAGCAACTGATCGAGCGCAAGCGTGAGCGCGACTTCCCCTGGTACCCCACGCGCGTGGTCTGCCACGACATCCTGGGCCAAACGGCGCTGGTGGATTTGGCGGGCCTGCGCGACGCCATTGCGAAGGAGGGCGGCGACCCGGCGCAGGTGAACCCGGTGGTGCCGGTGCAGCTCATCGTCGACCACTCGCTGGCCGTGGAGTGCGGCGGGTTCGACCCCGATGCGTTTGAGAAGAACCGCGACATCGAAGACCGCCGGAACGTCGACCGCTTTCACTTCATCGAGTGGACGAAGAAAGCCTTTGCCAACATGCAGGTCATCCCCGCGGGGAACGGGATCATGCACCAGATCAACCTGGAAAAAATGTCCCCCGTGGTGCATGCGGTCGATGGCCTGGCTTATCCAGACACCTGCGTAGGCACCGACTCGCACACCCCGCATGTGGACGCGCTGGGCGTCATTGCCGTGGGCGTGGGCGGGCTGGAAGCCGAGAACGTGATGCTCGGGCGCCCGTCGATGATGCGGCTGCCTGAAATCATTGGCGTCGAGCTGACCGGTACGCGACAACCCGGCATCACGGCCACCGACGTGGTGCTGGCGCTGACCGAGTTTTTGCGCCAATCCAAAGTGGTGGGCGCCTACCTGGAGTTCTACGGCGAAGGCGTGCCGGGCCTGACCATTGGCGACCGCGCCACCATCTCCAACATGGCGCCCGAATACGGTGCCACGGCCGCGCTGTTTGCCATCGACGCGCAAACGCTGGCCTACCTCACGCTCACCGGCCGCAGCGCCGAGCAGGTGCAGTTGGTGGAGACCTACGCCAAGGCCGCAGGCTTGTGGGCTGACAGTTTGAAGGCCGCCGTGTACGAGCGCGTGCTGCGCTTTGATGTGTCGGCCGTGGTGCGCAACCTGGCCGGCCCGTCGAACCCGCATGCCCGCGTGGCCACGGCCGACCTGGCGGCCAAGGGCATTGCCGGCGCGTGGGCCATGCCCGAAGCAGGCGAGGGCACCCTGCCCGATGGCGCGGTGATCATCGCGGCCATCACCTCGTGCACCAACACCTCGAACCCGCGCAATGTGATCGCCGCCGGCCTGCTGGCACGCAACGCCAACCGCCTGGGCCTGGTGCGCCAGCCCTGGGTGAAATCGTCGCTGGCGCCCGGCTCCAAGACCGTGGAGCTGTATTTGCAGGAAGCGGGCTTGCTCACCGAACTGGAGCAGCTCGGCTTTGGCATCGTCGGCTTTGCCTGCACCACCTGCAACGGCATGAGCGGCGCGCTGGACCCCCAGATTCAGCAGGAGATCGTGGACCGCAAGCTGTTCACCGCCGCCGTGCTCTCAGGCAACCGCAATTTCGACGGCCGCATTCACCCCTATGCCAAGCAAGCCTTCCTGGCGTCGCCGCCCTTGGTGGTGGCCTATGCGCTGGCGGGCACGGTGCGCTTTGACATCGAGAAGGATGTGCTCGGCGTGGTGAATGGGCAAGAGATTCGCCTGCAAGACATCTGGCCCAGCGACGCAGAAATCGACGCCATCGTGCGCAGTGCGGTCAAGCCCGACATGTTCCGTGCCGTGTACGAACCCATGTTTGCCATCCGCAAGGACAACGGCGAAACCGTAAGCCCGCAATACGCCTGGCGCCCGCAGTCCACCTACATTCGCTGCCCGCCGTACTGGGACACCGAGGGCATTGGCGCACTGGCCGCGAACCCGCGCACGCTGGCCAACATGCGGCCGCTGGCCCTCCTGCCCGACAACATCACCACCGACCACCTGTCGCCCTCGAACGCCATTTTGCGCAGCAGCGCTGCGGGCGAATACCTGCACGCCATGGGCTTGCCCGAGGAAGACTTCAATTCCTACGCCACGCACCGCGGCGACCACCTCACCGCCATGCGCGCCACCTTCGCCAACCCCACGCTGAAAAACGAAATGGTGCGCGACAAGGAGGGCCACGTGCAGGCCGGTTCGCTGGCCCGCGTCGAGCCCGAAGGCCAGGTCATGCGCATGTGGGAGGCCATCGAAACCTACCTGGAGCGCCGCCAGCCGCTCATCATCGTGGCCGGCGCCGACTACGGCCAAGGGTCGTCGCGCGACTGGGCCGCCAAGGGCGTTCGGCTGGCGGGCGTCGAAGCCATTGCGGCCGAGAGCTTCGAGCGCATCCACCGCACCAACCTGATCGGCATGGGCGTGCTGCCGCTGGAATTCCTGCCTGGCACCACGCGCCTCACGCTGGCGCTGGATGGCACCGAAACCTACGCCGTGCAGGGCAAGTTGCAGCCCGGAGCGCAGGTCACGCTGGTCGTCACGCGCAAGAATGGCGACATGCTGCACGTGCCCATGACCTGCCGCCTGGATACGGCCGATGAAGTCTCGGTGTACGAAGCGGGCGGCGTGCTGCAGCGCTTTGCGCAAGACTTTCTGGCGCGGAAGCCATGAGCCAAACGGTGCTGCCTGGCCCACTGCTGCCCTGTGCCCAGGGATTGGCAGCACATGCGGCGCAGGCATTGGGGTCAGACCACGATTTCGCGCAGCGAAACTCGTGTTCTGACCCCAATCCCGGACCATGGCACGCAGCCTCATTGACCGCGACATCCCGGCCCAGCCTCTGCCCGCAAAGTGCCCAGACATGAAATTGAGTCAAATCGGCCTCTAGCGCTTATCCCATAAGCGCAAGCAGCTATCAAATCAATACAACACCTCTTCGCCTGCCCAAAGCTCTCGCCCATGACCCCCTTCGCCCCCCAAATCAAAATCCCCGCCACCTATCTGCGCGGCGGCACCAGCAAGGGCGTGTTCTTTCGCCTGCAAGACCTGCCGGAGCCCGCCCAGCAACCCGGCCCGGCGCGCGATGCCCTGCTGCTGCGCGTGCTCGGCAGCCCCGACCCGTATGGCAAGCAGATCGACGGCCTCGGCAACGCCTCGTCCAGCACCAGCAAGGCCGTCATCCTCAGCAAGAGCACCCGCGCCGACCACGATGTGGATTACCTGTTTGGCCAGGTCGCCATTGACAAACCCTTTGTGGACTGGAGCGGCAACTGCGGCAACCTCTCCGCCGCCGTCGGCCCCTGCGCCATCCACATGGGGCTGATTGATGCCGCGCGCATTGCGAAAAACGGCGTGACCACCGTTCGCATCTGGCAAGCCAACATCGGCAAAACCATCGTTGCCCACGTGCCGATGACCGAGGGCCAGGTACAGGAGACGGGCGACTTTGCGCTCGATGGCGTCACTTTCCCGGCCGCTGAAGTGGCGCTGGAATTCATGGACCCGGCGGACGAGGGAGGCTGTGAGGGCGGCGGCGAGGGCTGCGGCGCGATGTTCCCGACGGGCGCATTGGTGGACGTGCTTGATGTGCCCGGCGTGGGCCGCTTCCCCGCCACGCTCATCAACGCCGGCATCCCCACCATTTTCCTGAACGCCCACGACCTGGGCTACACCGGCACCGAGCTGCAAGCTGCCATCAACACCGACCCGCAAGCGCTCGCCCGGTTCGAAGCCATCCGCGCGCAGGGCGCCCTGCGCATGGGGCTGATCGAAAACCTGGGCGAAGCCGCCACGCGCCAGCACACGCCCAAGGTTGCTTTTGTCGCCCCGCCGGCCGACTACACGGCGTCCAGCGGCAAACCCGTCAAGGCCGGCGACATCGACCTGCTGGTGCGTGCCCTCTCCATGGGCCAACTGCACCACGCCATGATGGGCACCGCCGCGGTCGCCATTGGCGTGGCTGCCGCCATCCCCGGCACGCTGGTCAACCTGGCGGCTGGCGGTGAGGGCGGTAAGGATGGCGTACCACGCCAGTCCGTGCGTTTCGGCCATCCCTCGGGCACGCTGCGCGTGGGCGCCGAAGCCGCACAGGCGGGCGGCCAGTGGCAAGTCACCAAGGCGCTGATGAGCCGCAGCGCGCGCATTTTGATGGAGGGTTGGGTGCGGGTACCAGGGAATGTGGTGGAGGTTTAACGAAAAACCCAACAGCCCCCACAGAGCAAGTGGCGTTTCGCTCGCCTGCACAGCACGGGCAGATCGCTCGAATCAGCGGACGGCATGCGGCGCAGATCCCGCCGGGCGCCTGTGGCGACCAGCAGTTCACCCACCTGCTCAAACATTCATATTTGATAGCTATCAGCGCATATCCAGTAAGCGCTAGGGAGCCTTTGCACGAATCGTCGCGCCGTGTGCATCTGCGACCTCGGGCGATCTGCAGCGTTGCAAATCCTCGCGATAGCTACGGCTATCGCTGCGGTTTGCGCCTTGCAGCTCATCCCGGGCCGCAGCGCCCACTTGCCACGCGATTCGTGCAGAGGCTCCCTAGAGCCCATTTTTCTTAAGGAAATGACATGAACACCAAACAACAACTCAAGGCCCTTGTCAACGCACGCCGGGGCATGCTGGTGCCCGGCGCATTCAACGCACTCTCGGCCCGAGTGATTGAAGACCTGGGTTTCGAGGCGATCTATGTGACCGGCGCCGGTGTCACCAACATGTGGTTCGGCCTGCCGGACCAGGGCTTCATGGGCCTGCATGAAATTGCCGAGCACACGGCGCGCATTCGCGATGCCGTCAGTCTGCCGCTGATCGTCGACGCCGACACCGGCTTTGGCAACGCGCTGAACGTGCGCCACACCGTGCGCGTGCTCGAGCGCGCCGGGGCCGACTGCATCCAGTTCGAAGACCAGGTGGCGCCCAAGCGCTGCGGGCACTTTGCCGGCAAGGAGGTGATTTCGACCGAAGAGGCCGTGGCCAAAATCAAGGCGGCGGTGGATGCGCGCCATGACAGCAACCTGCTGATTCTGGCGCGCACCGACGCCTGCGCGGTGCAGGGGTTCGAGGCCGCCATCGAGCGCGCACAGAAGTTCAGCGAGGCGGGGGCGGACATTCTGTTTGTCGAGGCCGTCACCACGGCCGAGCACATTCGCACGCTGCCGCAGCGCCTTGGCAAGCCGCAACTCATGAACATGGTGATTGGCGGCAAGACACCCATCGTTGGTGCCGAGGAACTTGCGCAGATGGGCTACGGCATCGTGCTCTACGCCAACGCCGCGCTGCAGGGCGCCGTGATGGGCATGCAAAAAGCACTCACCGTCCTGCGCGATGAGCGCTCGGTGCGCGAAGACTCCGGCTTGGTGGCGCCGTTTGCCGAGCGCCAGCGGCTGGTGGGAAAGCCGGCGCTGGATGCGCTGGAGAAGCGCTACGCGGTTTGAGGATAGGGAGGTGGGTTGCTGCCCGCCTCAGGCAGGTGCCCCGATGATCACGCTGGACGCTTTGAAAATGGCGGTGGCTTCGCCGCCCACAGCCAGCGCCAGCGATGTGGCGCTCTCGTTGGTGATGATGGCTGCCACCGCGCCGCCACCAGGCAGATCGATCACCACCTCGGTGTTGACGGCGCCCGGCACCAGCCGCGAGATGCTGCCCGTGAGCCGGTTGCGCGCGGAAAATTGGGCTTCGCCAGCGTCGGTGACGATGACGATGGAAGATGCCTTGATCAGCGCAAAGGCCTGCGCGCCCACTTCCAGCGCCAGGCTCTCGGCGCTTTCGTGCGTGACGATCGCGACGATCTTGTGGCCGCCTGCGGCCTGAATTTCGATTTCGTCGTTGACGGCGCCGCGCTGGACGCGGCTGACGGGCCCGCTGAAATGGTTGCGTGCACTGGTTTTCATGCTGATGCTCCGAATCAATAAAAAATCGTCTGCGATGCCTTCGGCCTGCTCGCTCAGCTGTGCGATGAAGCGGCGGTGTGCGTTCTCGATCAGCTGGAAGTTTTCAACCAACTGCACGCCACGGCGCGTGAGTACCGTGCCGCCGCCGCCCTTGCCACCTGCGAGCCGCTCCACCAGGGGCTCGCCGGCCAGGTTGTTCATGGCGTCGATGGCATCCCACGCGGCCTTGTAGCTCATCTGCATGGCCTTGGCCGCGTGGGTGATGGAGCCGCGCTCGGCGATAAGTGCGAGCAGCGCAATGCGCCCTTTGCCGCCCAGGTTTTCGCCGCCCACTGTCATCCAGACGGAACCGCCAAGTTCAATGCGTTTGTCGGGTGAAGGCGTCATGGTGGCTCGCAAAGGGTCAGGATAAAGCGCCAGTGTAGGTCGCCTAGAGCGGCTCGACCCGCAGACCCACGTCCGCCGGAGGCGCATGGTGCAGGCTGCTGGTGACCAGTGCATTGACGCCGCTGGCGGCGTAGGCGGCGGCGTTGTGCCCGGTCACGCCACCGGCGGCCAGCAGCCCGACGTTTGGGTGCTGCCCGCGCAGCTGCGGGCACCATGCGCGCAACTGCTCTGGGGTGGCCTTGTCGAATTGCAGCACGTCAGCGCCAGCTCGGATGGCGGCAAAAGCTTCTTCCAATGAAGCGACTTCAATCACGCATTGCTTTTCGGTCAGTGCCGGAGCTGCGGCCGCCAGCCGCGCCTGCACAGCCGCCCAGTCACCCAGCAGGGCCCGGTGCTGTGGGAACACCAGCACCGACTCGCCCACGCCCAGCCGGTGCGGAAAAGCGCCGCCACTGAGCGTGGCCTTGAGCGCAATGCGCCGCAGGCCCGGCGCGTGCTTGCGCGTGGTCAGCACCGCCACGTCGGGGGCGATGGCCTGCACCGCCTGCACCATGCGCGCGGTGGCGCCAGCCACGCCACAGGCATATTCGAGCAGGTTCTGCGCCACCTTCCACGCGCGCAGCAGGCCAGCGGCCTCGCCCGTAGCCACCAGCAGCGCCGTGCCAGGCGCCACACGCGACCCACTGGCCACGCAGCTTTGTACTTGTCCGCCGCAGTGTTGCACCAGACGCGCAGCTTCTTCGGTGCAGGCGGCCACCGTATCGCCGCGCACGATAAAGACCATGCGCGCAGGGTGCCCGCCAATGGCCAGCAGGTGCGTGGTGAGGTCGAGCAGCGGCGCATCCTCCGCAATCCAGGCGTCGATGGTGGCGTGGTCGAAAAAGACGGAAGGCAGGGCGGCCGGCACAGTGGTCATGGGTTCACGCACAGGCAGACGCGTTCCACCGATTTGCCAAAGAAGTGGTAGCCCGAGCCACCTTCGGACAACAGATCCAGCAGGGCATCGGCGCCTTGCACGCGTGTGCCGCCCACCACCGTGGCGCCCCGGCGGGCGAATGGCCCTGGCCACAGGGTGGCTGTGGGGCCCACCACGGCGGCCTGCACGCCAGAGCGCAGGTGCTGCAGCAGGCCGTCGAGCGTGCCGTTGATGAGCGTGGTGCCGGTGGTGATGAGCACATCGGCCTCGGCAATCGCCTGCGCCGCGCGCTCTTGTGGGATGTGAAACACCAGCTCGTCCGGGCGCAGGGTAGAAAGGTCCAGCTCCAGCACGCCAAACGACTGGCCACGTTTGCGCAGCTCACGTATGTAGGGCACGAAGGCGCCCACCAGCACCACGCGATGGCCAGGCGCGATGTTGAGCGCGTCAAAGGCGTCGCCACTGCGCACCTCGGAAGCGTGGGGCGGGCCGTCACGTTGCCACAGGGTTTCGGCCAGCGCGTTGAGCGTAGCGATGGCCAGGGCACGGCGCAGGTCTTGTGAGCGATAGAGGTCTTGCAGCAACTGCACGGCATTGCGCCCTGCAATCTTGCCCGGCACTGGCATGGCCATGGCAGAGCTGGGGCAACACACGGCCTCGGGCACGCTTTTGATGGGCGTGGCGCACAGGCCGCCCACACCGTTGGAGAGTTTGACGCCGGTGAAGAAAACGCCGATCACTGCGTGTTCGATGCAGAGCTCTTGCGCGGCCTCTGGGCCCAGGGCGGTGACCACCTCGGCGTGCAGTTCGGCCAGCAGGGCTTCGCTCTGTGGTGCGTCGGAAGCTTCGGGGCGTGCCTGTGCAGTCAGCATGGTGCTTTCTCCCATGAAATGATGGCCCAGCGCATTGGCATTCCCTTGCGCTCCTGCGGCGTGGCGCGCTCGTACCAGGTGCGCAGGCGCGCAAGTTCGTCGGCTTCAAGGTCTCCTACCGACCAGGCCATGCGGCGCGCGAAGTCGTCAAAGTCCACCGCATCGGCCAGCCGGTTTTCGTGTGCGATGTAGTCCAGCCGTGGGTGGATGCCCATGCGGTGCAGGATGTTGAGCAGGTAGATGTAGTCGGGCACGCTGGGCACCTGGCGGCCGATGACGGCCTGGAGGGCAGGGTCGGTGAAATGGCCGCCCACCAGGTGCGTGAGGTAGACGCGCAGCCTTGCCTTGGCGTGCAACTGCTCCAATGCGGTGGCGATGTCTTCGACCGTGGTGGAGCGTGATGCCACGACGATGTCGCACTCGGGCACGTCGCTCCAGTCGTCTTCCCAGGCGCAGTGCAGGGTTTCGACGTTGGCAAGCTGCATCTCCGCCGCTTTGGCACGCATGGCGCCCAACATGGCGCTGCTGTAGTCCAGGCCCACCACGCGCTGCAACTGGTGGGCCACGGCCAGGCCGATGGTGCCGGGGCCGCAGCCCACGTCCAGCAGCGAGGTAGCGCCGTGCAGATCCATGCGCGCCACAAATTCCTCGGCATAGCGGCTATTCAGGGCCTTGCTGGCCTTGCTGGCCATGCCGGCGGCGCGGCTGTCCCATGCGCTAGCGGTTTTGCGGGTTCGGGCGGTGGTGGCCAGGTGGTCGCGGTACAGGCGGCCAAAGTCGATGGCTTCGATGGTCATGGAGTGGTTTCCGGGGGATGGGATATGGCTGTGGTGGTGCCCAGGCTGGCGGCGAGGCTCATGGTGACAGCGCGTTCGCTCACGCCGTACAAGGTGGCCAGGCGTTCGGGTGTCGCGGTGCTGGCAGGCGTGCCGATGGCCACCAGGCAGCCACCGCCGAGCAGGGCAATGCGATCGGCAATGCGCAGCGCGTGTTCGGGCTGGTGGGTGGAGAGCAGCACGGCCATGCCTTGCTGGCGCAGCTTGGAGATGTGTTCGAGCACGCGGATCTGGTTGCCAAAGTCGAGGCTGGCGGTGGGCTCGTCCATCACCAGCAGCACGGGCTCTTGCGCCAGTGCGCGGGCGATCAGCACCAACTGGCGCTCGCCGCCGCTGATGGCGGTGTAGATGCGCTGGCGCAGGTGTGCAATGCCGAGGGTGTGAAGGCAATGCTGGGCATGGTCGCGGTCCTGCTGCGCAGGCGCTGCAAAACGGCCAATGCGGGCGGCGCGGCCCATCAGCACCACGTCTTCGACCGTGTACGGAAAGATGCCGGCATGCGCCTGCGGCACATAGCCCACATGGCGCGCAAAGGCGCTGCGGGGCCAGGCAGACACGGGCTCGCCCAGCACCCGCACCTCGCCCGCCAGCGGTGCCAGCAGGCCCAGCAGCGTGCGGAACAGTGTCGTTTTGCCGCTGCCATTGGGGCCGAGCAGGCACAGCACTTCGCCGGGCATCATCGCAAAATCCAGGTCGCTGCCCACGCGCCGCTGGCCGTGGCCGATGGTGAGGGCGCAGGCTTGCAGCACCGGCACGGTGGTTGTGGCCGGTGGTGGCGCGGCGCTCATTCGCCCCGCCCCGGCCGCGCCAGCAAGAACAAAAAGAACGGTGCGCCCACCAGCGCCGTGAGGATGCCCAGCGGCAGCTCGATGCTGGCAGCGGTGCGTGCCAGTGTGTCGGTGGCTACCAAGAAACCGCCGCCCAGCAGCAGCGACGCTGGCAGCAGGCGCGCAAAGTTGGGCCCCACCAACAGCCGCGCCACATGGGGAACCACCAGGCCAATCCAGCCGATGATGCCGGTCAGCGACACCGCCGCCGCCGTGCTCAAAGTGGCAGCCGCCACCAGCAGCAGACGCAGGCGCACGACGGAGATGCCCAGCGCCTGCGCTTCTTCGTCGGCCAGGCTCAGCAGGTTCATGCGCCAGCGCAAGAGCGCCATGGGTACCAGGCCCACCAGCATGACCGGCGCCGTCACCGCGAGGTCGGCCGTGGTCACGGCGTTCAGGCCACCCAGCAGCCAGAAGGTGATGGAAGGCAGTTGCGTGGTCGGGTCGGCCAATATCTTGATGAGCGAAATGCCGGCGCCCAATAGCGCGCCCACGGCAATGCCTGCGAGCACCAGTACCAGCACCGGGTCGTGCCGCCGCACCAGCCCCGACACGCCCACCACCGTGCCCACAGCCAGAAGCCCACCGATAAAAGCCAGCGCCTGCACCACCGCCAGCGGCAGGCCCAGGTAGATGCCCAGCACCGCGCCCAACCCGGCACCGGCCGACACGCCCAGGATGTCGGGCGAGACCAGCGGGTTGCGAAACATGCCCTGGTAGGCCGCACCCGCCGCCGCCAGCCCCGCGCCCACCAGCAACCCTGCGGCGACGCGCGGCAGGCGGATATTCCAGACCACCGTTTCCTGGGCGGGCGTGAGGCCCGACTCAGTGCCCGACAGCCGTGCCCACACGGCGCGCAGCAGGTCGGCCGGGGCGATGGGGAACTTGCCCAGCGCAAAGGCGGTGACCACCACGGCCAGCAGCAGCACACCCGCCACGGCCCAGGGCAGCCAGATGGCCGGGGCGGGCGGGCAGAGCGCGGCGCTCGCCTGCTGGGCCTCTTTCACGCAGGTAGTCATAGGTGTATAACTACCAAATTAATAGCTGTTTGCGCTTTATACATAAGCGCTAGAGGCCAATTTCTCATCAATTTCACGCCGCACCTTCCAGCAAGGCCGCCACCGCTTTCGGCGACAAATCTGCGCCGTAGAACAGGCGGTAAAAGCGCTGCACAGCCACGGGCAAAGGTTCGAGCGAACGCACCGCCGGGTGTGCGGGGTGCAGCAGTTGCACCAGCCAGTGCACTCCGATGAGCCGGTTCACGCCGGGCGGGCCATCGAGCCAACCAAACGGCATGCTGGGCGCGCAGTGCACGCGGCGCTTGCGCACGGCGGTGAGCGATTGCCACAGCGGGTCGCTCAAGGCACGGCGCGTAAAGGCAGGGTCTTGGGTGACGATGACCTCCGGGTCCCAGCCCAGGATCTGCTCCATCGAGACGCGGGTGAGTGAGCCCTTGCCGGCGGCAGCGGCAACATTGCGGCCTGCGGCAAAGTCCAGCAGTTCCAGGTTAATGGAGCCGTCCAGCCCGGTTTCCAGCCCATCGGCGCTGCGGCCAAAGTACACGCGCGGTCGCTCGGCCAGCGGCACACTGGCGCGGACCTGAGCGGCCAGCGCCAGTGTGGCGTCGGCATAGGCGGCCAGGCGCTCGCCGCGTTCGGCCACGCCCAGCAGTTGCCCCACCTCGCGCAGCTGCGCCGCGTGGTCGGCCAGGCGGCCGTGCACCAGCACGCAGGGCAGGCCGGTCTGCTCGGTCACGCGCCGGGCGGCCGAGATGTAAGTGGCGTCGGCCGTGCCGGAGTCGAGGATCAGATCGGGCTGCAACTGCACCAGGGTTTCCATGGGCACCGTGCTGCCCCGCCCGGCCAGACGCCCGACAAAGGGAAGACCCTGCAGTGGCGCACCGAGCAGGCCACGGGCGGCGTCGCTCAACTGCAGCGGCCAGCCCACCAGTTTGTCTGGGGCCAGAGCGGCCAGCAGCACGCCCGCAGGCGCACCCGCTGCAAACACCCGGCGCACGCGCTCGGGCGGTGGCAGCTTGCCAAAGCGGGCAGCGATGGTGCTGCCCGTCGGGCCTGCCCAGGCGGGTACTCCCCACCAGGCAGCTGCCAGCCAGGGCAGGCCCGATTGCAACCAATGGCGCCGTTTCATCGCTCTATCGCTCCTATCGTGAGTTGGGGGCTTTGTATGCCCAACAGGGTGAACCAGCTTTGCAGTGCAGACAGGCGAGGCGGCAGTTCTTCTCCTATTCCCCCGGTAAAGCGGCGCCAGTCCTGTAAATGCTTTTCACCCACCACCGTCAGCAGCGGGCGCTCCTCGGCCATCAGCACCAACAGCTCGGCAGCAAAGCCACCGCCCGCGGCCTCCAGCGCGCCAAAGCGGTTGGTCACGGTCAAATCGACCCGATCGCGCAGCGCCTGGCGCAGCGCACCGCTGGCTTGCGCCACACCGGCAGGGTCGATGCAGCACGATTGCGACTGCGCACCCAGGTCTTGCGAGATGGAAAACTCTTCGCCCGTTCGCACGTCTTGCAACAGCATCCACTTGGCGCCTCCGGGACGCACCCGGTTGGCCTGCACCACGCCGCCCACGCACCAGCCCTGAGCCTGGAGGCTGCTGCAGAAGTCGACGAGCAAGGTGTCGGCTCCGCCGAGATGGTCCGGGTGCACGATGGCGGCCAGAAGGGAAGGTTGGGTGACGCTCATGGCTTGGTCCTACCTGCGTTCTCAGAAGCGGTAGCTGCCACGGACAAACCAGGTGCGGCCCGGTAGCGGGAAGCCGTCCGACAGTTCATACCACTTGTCGCCCAAGTTGTTCACGCCAAAGTCCAGCGCCATGTCCTTGCGCGGCTTCCAGATGGCTTTGACGCCCACGATGCCAAAACCGCCCAGGTCGCGGTAAGCGGTCTTGCCGGAAGCGGCGACCGCCACCTTGCGGCCCTGCTCGGCTTCGAGCGTGGTGCGCAGTTCCCAGGTGTCGCTGGGCGCCCAGGTCAGCGCCGTGTACAGGCGGTGGCGCGGCGTGTCGGTGAGTTGCACACTGGAGTCGCTCAAGTTGCGCCGTGCCAGATAGGTGTAGGCACCGGTCCAGGTCCATTGGCTGGCAAGCGCCTGGTCCAGTGACAGCTCGAGTCCCGCGTTGCGCGCACGGCCCACGTTTTGCGCCTGCGCGCAGAGGTTGCTGCCTACGCCACAGGTGCCGGTGGGCGCTGCCACATAGACGTTCTGCATCAGGTCGGTGATGCGGCTGTAGAACACGTCCGCCTGGCCCTTGCCGCCGGTCCAGGGCGAGCCTTTGATGCCCAGCTCCAGGTGGTTGGCTACCTCGGGCTTGAGGTCGGGGTTGGGCAAAGCCGAGCCCAGGCCGGCGGAGTAGCGGTCCTTGATGGTAGGAAAGCGCGTTTTGTGCGAGGCAATGGCATAGGCCTCGCTGCCGTGGTCGCCCAGCAGGCGGGTCAACTCGAGCAGGCCATTGGTTGCGCTGGTGGAGCCAGTGGGCCAGTAATACACCTTTTTAGCGTCGCGCTTGTCGTGCGACAGGCCCACGCGCAGGCGCCAGTCTTTGGCCAGGGCAATACTGTCCTCTACCGCCAGCGAGGTGGTGACGTCCCGATAGTTCTTGGTGGGGGACGATGGGTTGGAGTCTTCGTGCTCGTCTTCCTTGAGATGCACAGCCAGGTGCAGCTCATGGTTGGCCACCGCATAGTTGGCGAGTTCCAGCGAGGCACCGGTCGAGCTGTCGTTGTAAGCGCTGGGGAAGCTGGTGTTGTTCAGCTGCGTGCTGTAACTGGCATCGCTGAACGCAAGAATGCTGTTTTTGTAGGTGTCGTGGTACACCCGGGCCTTGAGCATGTTGTTCTCGTTGATGCGGGTGCTGCTGATGAAGTACAGGCTGTCCTTGTCCCAATAGGGCCACTGCCAGTAGCGGATGCCGCTGGTGGACTGGCCGGTGTATACCGGATTGCCTTTTTCGCCGTCCTGGTTGACATAGCCCAAGGCATATTCGTCGGTCGCGTTGGGTGTGAGCCCGATCTTGAACGACAGGCGCTGGTCCGTGCGGTAGGCGTTCTCGCGCTGGCTGCCGGTGTCCGTGGGTTTGGCCTTGTAATCCTTGAATCCCTTGGGCAGCGGGAAGCCGTCGGCATCCAGGTACGACAAGCCCAGCTGTGCGTACCACGTGCCTTGCTGGGTGCCCAGGTTGAGCGCCCCCATTTTTTCGGAGCCCGAGCCCACGCCCAGGCGCATATCGCCCTCAAAGGCGCGCACCGGTTTGCGGGTTACCAGGTTAATGGCTCCGCCCAGGGTGTTGGGGCCGTAAAGCAGCGAAGCGCCGGCACCGGCAACACGGATTTCCGATAGGTCGAAGGTGGTGAATCGGCCAAAGTCCACATACCCGTCGTAGGGCACATAGAGGGGTACCCCATCGACAAACATGGGCACCTGGCGCGAATCGAAGCCGCGCAGGTACACCGTATCTTCATTGCGGCTGTTGTGCGACAGGCTGACGCCCGGCAGTACCGCAATAGCCTTGCCGACGGTGTCGTGCTGGTCCTCGGCAATCTTCTCCTGACTCAGTGTGGCTTCAACACCATCGCTGGTGTCGGGCCGCTGCCCATTGACTTCCACCGTGCCGAGTTGGAACACGCCGTCTGCTGCGCGTGCCGGCACGGTGACCGAAGCGATGAATGCCACCAGCGCCAGGGCAATCGGGCGTTTGGGGCAGTGAGGTCGGGACGGGTGTTGGAGGCGCAGGTGCGGAGGTTTGATTTCCATAGTTTTCCCCAGTTTTCGAAATATAAAAAAGTATATAACGATGTGTGCAAGGGAATTTTCTGTCGTAATATATGAGTCTATATTTTGAACTAAATCAAAAAATGAACGCCCTGTGATGCCAGCGCGCCACAGAATGGGTCATGCTGTTTGGAGGGCGGCAGGCGCTGGCGGCGAGCTACACCGTCTCAAGCAGAGCGCAAGCCGTGCAAGGGCAGGGTGGTTTCAGCGCCTCGCCCGCTCATAGCGCACAAAGCTCAGCGGCGTGCCGTCTTGCGCCAGCATGTGCTCGCGGTGCTGCTCGACCCATTCCGGGCCGAGTTCGGGTGCGTAGGCGTCGCCGGCGTATTCGCGCTCGATCTCGGTGACTTCAACGGCATGGGCCAGCGGCAGGGCCAGTGCGTAGATCTGCGCGCCGCCAATCACCCACACGGTGTCAGAGGACACGCATAATTGTAGCGCCTCACCCAAGCTGGATGCGCGCTGGGCGCCATTTTCACGCCAATTTTCCTGGCGCGTGACGACAATGTTGCGCCGGCCCGGCAGCGGGCGAAAGCGCGTGGGCAGCGAATCCCAGGTCTTGCGGCCCATGACCACCGGGCAGCCGCTGGTCAGGCGCTTGAAGTGCGCCAGGTCTTCCGGCAGGTGCCAGGGCATATGCCCGTCTTTGCCGATCACGCCGTTGGCGGCGCGGGCGTAAATGAGGTTGACTTGCATGCTATGCGGCCATCTAGACCGCCACCGGCGCCTTGATGGCGGGGTGGTGTTCGTAGTTCAGTATTTCGAAATCTTCCAACGCGTAATCAAACAGCGTGGCGGGCCGGCGTTTGATATGCAGTTGCGGCAGCGCATACGGCGTGCGCGCGAGCTGGGTGCGCACTTGCTCTTCGTGGTTGCTGTAGATGTGGCAGTCGCCGCCGGTCCAGATGAAGTCGCCCACATCCAGGTCGCATTGCTGGGCCACCATGTGCGTGAGCAGGGCGTAGCTGGCGATGTTGAAGGGCACGCCCAAAAAGATGTCGGCGCTGCGCTGGTAGAGCTGGCACGAGAGCTGGCCGCGGCCGCCCGGTTCGGTCGCGGGCGCCACGTAGAACTGGAAGAAGGCATGGCAGGGCATGAGAGCCATCTTGTGCAGCTCCGCCACGTTCCAGCTGCTGACGATGATGCGGCGCGAATCGGGGTTGGTCTTGAGCGTCTGGATGACCTCGCTGATCTGGTCGATATGGCCGCCGTCCGGCGTGGGCCAACTGCGCCATTGCACGCCATAGACCGGGCCCAGCTCACCGTCTTCGCCCGCCCATTCGTTCCAGATGGTCACGCCGCGCTCGGTCAGCCAGTGGTTGTTGCTGGAGCCGGTGAGGAACCACAGCAGTTCCAGGATCACGGATTTGAGGTGCACCTTTTTGGTGGTCACCAGCGGGAAGCCTTCGCGCAGATCGAAGCGCATCTGGTAGCCGAACACGCTTTTCGTGCCGGTGCCGGTCCGGTCGGATTTGTGCACGCCGTGCGTGAACACATGGCGCATGAGGTCTTCGTACTGGGATGGCATGGCTGACTTTAGGGCTGGCGCAAAGGGCGGGTGAAGAGGAAAGCGCCTTCGTTTGGGCGCGGCCGCAATTGTGGCAGCGGGTTGCCAGGGCAAATTCTAGGGGCGATGGGCGATGGGTGCTTCGCTCACAGCGCCAGGGCATTCCTCCTGGAGAGCCGCAATCAGACAGGCCGTCCATGAAAGATTTGCGGGGGCTGGTCGAGCAATGTCTGTTCCTGCTATAGGGTGTCTGGGCCCACAATCCTTCCCGCCGTCGGTCGTAGCCAGCCAACGTTTTGACTCTTTCGCCGCTCGTTCACCATGCCCGTTCCACTCTCTATTCAGATCGCCGTCGCTGGTGAAGCCCTGATCGATCTTATCCAGACCCCTGGCGGCAGCTACCTGCCGTGTCCCGGCGGTGCGCCGTACAACCTGTGCCGCGCGTTGGCGCGCCAAGGCGTGGGCACGCTGTACCTCAACCCGCTCTCGCGCGACCACTGGGGGCGCGAGCTTGCCGCCACGATGGAGGGCGATGGCGTGCAGTTGGCGTGTCCGGAGCCCGTACAGGAAGTGACTTCGTTGGCGGTGGTCAACCTCACGCCGCAGGGGCAACCGGATTACGCGTTTTACCGGGAAGGCGTGGCCGACCGGATGGTGGATGCTGCCGGCCTCACGCAGGCCTGTGCGCAGCACGCTGGCTTGCGCTTGGTGTGTACCGGCGCGCTGGCGCTGGGCGCACGCGACGCCGGCATCTACCTGCCCTGGCTGCGCGGCCAGCGCGCCGCGGGGTGCTGCGTGGTGGTCGATGCCAACCTGCGCCCGTCCGTGATGCCGGATCTGCCCGCCTACCGGGCGCATGTGCGCGAAGTGCTGGCGCAGGCCGATGTCATCAAGGTCAGCGATGAAGACCTGGAGCATCTGGCCATGCCCGGCGCGAATCCCCTGGAGCGGGCGCGCCACCTGATGGACACGGCGCCGCACACCCATTTGTTGGTGCTGACACTGGGCGGCGCCGGCGCCTGGCTGCTGCACCGCGAGGGTGGGGCGTACTTTGCCAGGGAAGCCCAGCCGCTGGCGGTGGTCGACACCGTGGGCGCGGGCGATAGTTTTCTGGCGGGGCTGCTGGCGCATCTGTTGCACCAGGCGCAGGCCGCGTCTGGTGCCAGCTTGGGCGCGTTCCTTGCCGGCTTGGCGGGCGAGCCCTGCCGGCAGGCCTTGCGCCATGCCCTGGCCAGTGCCAGCCTGTGTGTGCAGCAGCAGGGCTGTGTGCCGCCCGGCTGGCAGGCAGCGCAGGACTGGGCGAATGCGCACCCAGCCCAGATGTCCACAAGCGCCGACTGACGCGTTAGAGCGTGAACACGTTCTTAGGGTTTCAGCACCCGCCCCGGATTCATCAGCTTCTGCGGGTCCAGCGCCTGCTTGATGCTGCGCATCATGGCCAGCGCCACGGGCGACTGGTATTGGCTGAGGGTATCGACCTTGAGCGCGCCCACGCCGTGCTCGGCGGAGAACGAGCCACCAAACTGCGCCACGGCGGCATAGACCAGGTCGTTGACGTCGCCCTCGCGCTCGCGCAGGAAGGCGGCGGCGTCGCACCCCTCGGGCGCCTGCACGTTGTAGTGCAGGTTGCCATCGCCCAGGTGGCCGAAGTTGACCAGGCGCACGCCGGGAATCTCGCGCGCCAGCCGTGCGTCGGTGTCGGCCACGAAGGCGGGGATGCGAGAGATAGGCACCGAGATGTCGTGCTTGATGTTCAGTCCTTCCTGCGCCTGCGCCAGCGGAATGCTCTCGCGGATGTGCCAGAGCTGTTGCGCCTGGGCGATGCTTTCTGCCACCACGGCGTCGAGCACGCAGCCGGCTTCGAAGGCGGATTCCAGCAAGGACTCGAAGCGCGCGCGGGCGTGTTCCTCGGATTCGCTGTCGGAATTTTCCAGCAGCACGCCGTACTGCGCCGCTTCCTGCTCCAGAAACGGCACGCGCAGCTGCGGCATGTGCTTGTCCACCAGCGAGAGGGCAAAGCGGCCCATCACCTCAAAGCCCGTCAGGTCGGCGCCCAGGCTGCGCTGCGCCAGCGAGAGCAGGGCCACGGCCTGATCCATCGAGGGCACCGCTGCCCAGGCCGTCAGGCGTGCGGCGGGGCGGGGGAAGAGCTTGAGCGTAGCGGCGGTGATGACGCCCAGCGTGCCTTCGCTGCCAATCATCAGATTGCGCAGGTCGTAGCCGGTGTTGTCCTTGCGCAGGCCCTTGAGGCCGTTCCAGACCTCGCCCTGCGGCGTGACCACTTCAAGCCCCAGGCACAGTTCGCGCGTGTTGCCGTAGCGCAGCACCTGCGTGCCGCCGGCGTTGGTGCCCAGGTTGCCGCCAATGGTGCAACTGCCCTCGGCGGCGAGCGAGAGCGGGAACAGCAGGCCGGCCGCTTCGGCGGCGGCCTGGACGTTTTGCAGCACGCAGCCGGCTTCCACCGTCATGGTGAGATTGGCCTGGTCGGTATCCCGCACGGCGTTCATGCGGGTAAGGCTGAGCACCACCTCGCGGCCCGAGGTGTCGGGCGTGGAGCCCACCGACAGGCTGGTGTTGCCGCCCTGCGGCACCATGGGCACGCCAAAGGCCGCGCAGGCGCGCACCACGGCGGCGACCTCCTGCGTATTGGCGGGACGCACCACGGCCAGGGCCTTGCCGTGCAGGCGGCCGCGCCAATCGCGCTCGTAGGCGCTCAGGTCGCCTTCGGTCAAGACATGCGCCGGCCCGACCAGGCTGCGCAGGGTGGCTAGAAAATCGGACATGGAAATAGGGAAATGGAGGCCTGGAGGCTCGGGTTTACAAGGTGGCAGGCGCGGCGGCGGCCAGCGGCGCGGGTTTGCGCAGGCGCAGTCGGATGTGCGCGGTGCAGGCGGTGAACAGCACGGTGCACAGCGCCACTTCGGCCCATGCCAGCCAGTTGCTTGGCGGCCGGTCGCTCCAGCCGCGCACGATGCCTTCGGTGAAATACAGCCAGACCATCAGGCTGACCCAGCGGTAGGTGTACATGCGGTTCTTCAAAAAACCGGCCAGCGGTACGCACAGCGGCAGCGCCTTGAGCGCCAGCCACGAGCCGCCGGGCCGCAGGGGGGCGAGCCACAGCTCCCAGGCCAGGCTCAGCACAATCAACGCCAGCAGGCTGGCGACCGCCACGCTGCGGGCACGCCGCACGGCGGCGGGGGCAGCATTGGGCTGGTAGGGTG
>NZ_JBWKZM010000011.1:0-68061 GCF_059424465.1 Simplicispira sp. GW247-4R2A
GCGCCACGCGCCCATTCTGCAAATTGGCTCAACTGGGAGCCATCAGCACACTCAAAGTCGCTTTAAGCAGAGCATCCTTAGGCCTGCCCATGCCCGAATCGCTCATCCTCTTCGCTCTGGTTGCATTCATCGGTATTGCTACACCAGGCCCGACCGTGCTCCTCGCCTTGACTAACGGTTCGAAATTGGGCGTCCGAGCTTCTGTGCCCGGCTTGTTTGGTGCGGTGCTGTCGGACTTCGTTCTCATTTCTGCCGTAGGCATCGGCCTGGGCGCACTTCTCGCCGCCTCGGAGTTCTGGTTCTCAGTAGTCAAATGGCTCGGTGCAGCCTATCTGGCCTACCTCGGCTTACGCTTGCTGCGTTCCACAGGCAGCTTGGCACTTCCAGAAAATCAACCTTCCCGGTCCTCCGGTCGCACTGTGTTCCTCCGCAGCTTCTTGGTTGCAGTCACAAATCCGAAGGGCTATCTCTTCTTCTCAGCGTTCTTGCCACAGTTCATTGTCCTCACCGAGCCGCAGTGGCCGCAGTACGCTACGCTCGCCGTTACGTTCGCTTCCATCGATTTTTCGGTCATGCTGGCCTATGCCGCTGCAGGCGCTCAGGCGGTCAAGGTGCTTCGGGGCAAGGGTGCGCTGTGGCTTGAGCGAGCCAGTGGCGGAGCATTGCTGGCTCTGGCCGGCTCTCTCGCCCTTTACCGCAGGCAGGCCTAACCCTTCACCTCCACCAGATAGGCACTTGGCCCGCTGAGCTCCAATGTTGGGCATCACGCGAATCAGCGATGCGCCATTCCCAAACCAGCTCGCAAATCGTGCTCCGCCCGTCGCTGGCGGCGGTGGTTACGCCTCGTCCATGCACGCGTCGCTCGGCAGGGCGTACATCGGCGCTGCGGCCCTGCGAAACGCATGTTGCATTCAGGTAGAGACCATTGATGCCTTGCTTGCCCAACTCGCCATCCGGCACGATCTGACGCTCCTGACCACAGACAACGACTTCCCGTATGCGGCCCAGCACTGCGCACTTCGCGTATGGCCAGCGAAGGCACGCGTGAGGTAGTGACGCTCCCCTGAGCTTGCCTTGCGCTTGGCCGGGAACGCCCGTCAACCTTCCTGCGGCGCCTCACCCTTTGCCAGATACCCTCGTATCTGCGCGTTGACGGCGTCGAGGTGCGTGCGAGCCGCCGCCTCCTTGTCGTGGTCTGGGGCGCGCTGCGGCTCGCCCCAGAAGGCGTTCGGGAAGTGCGTGTCCCAGTCAAACCGTGCGATCACGTGCCAGTGCAAGTGCGGCACCTGGTTGCCGAGGGCGGCGAGGTTGACCTTGGCGGGCGCCAGGTGTTCGATGAGCGCACGTTCGACGCAGACCACCGCGTCCATGCATTCGGCGCGCTCTTCGGCCGAGAGGTCGGAAAACTCGGCGACATGCGCGTTCCAGATCACGCGGTAGTAGCCGGGGAAGCCCTCTTCTTCGACGTGCACCACGCGCAATCTGGCGCTGTGCCACACCAGGCTGCCGCCATCCTGCGCGCACAGAGCACAGCCAAAAGACGATTGGCTCATACCAGCACCCTTTCGATACCGCCGCTGTTGGCGCGCTGCACGTATTCGGGAAGCCAGTTCTCACCCAGAATCTGTTTGGCCATTTCAATCACGATGTAGTCGGCCTCCAGCAGGCCGTTCTGCAAGTCGTCCTCGTAGCGCTTGAGGCCTTGCAGGCAGCTCGGGCAGCTGGTCAGAATCTTCACATTGGCCTGCGGCGCCACGCTGCCGTTGGCGCGCAGCAGTGCCTCGCCCTTCTTGATTTCCTCTTCCTTGCGAAAGCGCACCTGGGTCGAGATGTCGGGGCGGGTGACGCCCAGCGTGCCCGATTCGCCGCAGCAGCGATCGCTCTTGATGACGTTGTCGCCCACCAGCGCCTTGACGGTTTTCATCGAGTCGCCCAGCTTCATGGGGTTGTGGCAGGGCTCGTGGTAGAGGTAGCCGCCCTGCCCGGCTGGCAAGGTAATGCCCTTTTCCAGCAGGTATTCGTGGATGTCGATGATGCGGCTACCAGGGAAGATCTTGTCGAATTCGTAGCCCTGCAGCTGGTCGTAGCAGGTGCCGCAGCTGACCACCACCGTCTGGATGTCCAGGTAGTTCAACGTGGTCGCCACTCGGTGGAACAGCACCCGGTTGTCGGTGATCATCTTCTCGGCCTTGTCGAACTGGCCGCTGCCGCGCTGCGGGTAGCCGCAGCACAAATAGCCCGGTGGCAGCACGGTCTGCACGCCAGCGTGCCAGAGCATGGCCTGCGTGGCCAGGCCCACCTGGCTGAACAGCCGCTCGGAGCCGCAGCCGGGGAAGTAGAACACCGCCTCGCTGCTGGCCGTGGTGGCCTGCGGGTTGCGGATGATGGGGACGTAGTCCTTGTCTTCGATGTCGAGCAGGGCGCGCGCCGTCTTGGTGGGCAGGCCGCCGGGCAGCTTCTTGTTGATGAAGTGGATCACCTGCTCTTTGACTGGCGCCGGTCCCACGGTGGCGGGCGGGTGCGCGGTCTGCTTGCGGCTGACTTTGTGCAGCAGATCGACGGCGATGCGCTGCGCCTTGAAGCCCACGCCCACCATGCCGGCACGCAGCAGCTTGATTTTCTCGGGGCTGGTGGCGTTGAGCATGGTCATGGCCAGTGCGTTGCCGGGGCGCCAGCTCTTCTTGCCCATCTTGCGCAACAGGTTGCGCATGTTCATCGTCACATCGCCAAAGTCGATCTTCACCGGGCAGGGCGAGAGGCATTTGTGGCAGACGGTGCAGTGGTCGGCCACGTCCTCGAACTCCTGCCAGTGGCGGATGCTGATGCCGCGGCGGGTTTGCTCTTCGTACAGGAACGCCTCGACCAGCAGCGAGGTGGCGAGGATTTTGTTGCGCGGGGAGTACAGCAGGTTGGCGCGCGGCACGTGCGTCGCGCAGACCGGTTTGCACTTGCCGCAGCGCAGGCAGTCCTTGACCGAATCGGCAATGGCGCCGATGTCGCTCTGCTGCATGATGAGCGATTCGTGCCCCATCAGGCCGAAGCTCGGGGTGTAGGCGTGGGTCAGGTCGGCCGAGCGCAGATTTGCTACAAAATCGGCCTCCAGCGCTTGACCAGTAAGCGCTGATAGCTCCTGATTACGTAGCAATTTTCCCTTGTTGAAGCGGCCCTGTGGGTCCACGCGCCGCTTGTAGTCGGCAAAGGGCGCGAGCTCTTCGTCGCTCAGGTATTCGAGCTTGGTGATGCCAATGCCGTGCTCGCCGGAGATCACCCCGCCCAGGCTGCGTGCCAGCCGCATGATGCGGCCCACGGCGGCGTGCGCGGTCTGCAGCATCCGATAGTCGTCGCTGTTGACGGGGATGTTGGTGTGCACGTTGCCGTCGCCGGCGTGCATGTGCAGGGCCACCCACACGCGCCCCTTGAGCACGCGCTGGTGGATGGCGATGCACTCGGCCAGGATGGGGGCCAAGGCGTCGCCGGCAAAAATGCCGCGCAGAGGTGCGAGGATCTGCGTCTTCCAGCTCGCCCGCAGGCTGTGGGCTTGCAACTGCGGAAACAGCGCCTCCACGCCCTGCAACCACTGGCTCCACAGCGTGCGCGCTTGCTGCACCACGTCCAGCGCCTCGTTCACGCGCTCCTGCAGCGTCTCGGGCGAAAGCGCGTCGCCCGCGTCCTGGCCGGCCGCGCCCAGCGGCAGTTGGCCGCGGGCAAAAAAATCCTCCAGCGCATCGCACAGCGCCAGTTTGTTCTGCAGCGAGAGCTCGATGTTGATGCGCTCGATGCCGTCGGTGTACTCGGCCATGCGCGGCAGCGGGATCACCACGTCTTCGTTGATCTTGAAGGCGTTGGTGTGCCGGCTGATGGCCGCGGTGCGCTTGCGGTCGGCCCAGAACTTCTTGCGCGCCTCGGCGCTGATGGCGATGAAGCCTTCGCCGCTGCGCGAATTGGCAATGCGCACCACCTCGCTGGTGACGCGCGCCACCGCGTCGGCGTCGTCGCCGGCGATGTCGCCAAACAGCGCCATCTTGGGCAGGCCAGAGCGCTTGGATTTGGTGGCGTAGCCCACCGCCTTCAAATAGCGGTCGTCCAGGTGCTCCAGGCCGGCCAGCACCACGCCCGAGCGCTTTTGCTCGGCGAACATGAAATCCTTGATCTCGACGATGCTGGGCACGGCGTCCTTGGCGTTCCCAAAGAACTCCAGGCACACGGTGCGCGTGTGCACCGGCATGCGGTGCACGATCCAGCGGCAGCTGGTAATCAGGCCGTCGCAGCCCTCTTTCTGAATGCCCGGCAGGCCCGCGAGGAACTTGTCGGTCACGTCCTTGCCCAGGCCTTCGGTGCGAAAGCGCTTGCCGGGGATGTCGAGGCGCTCGCTGCGCACGGGCGTCTTGCCGTCGGCCTCGAAGTAGTTCAGCTCGAAGCTGGCCACTTCGGCGTCGTGAATCTTGCCCAGGTTGTGGGCGATGCGGGTCACTTCCAGCCACTGCGCGTCGGGCGTCACCATGCGCCAGCTCGCCAGGTTGTCCAGCGCCGTGCCCCAGAGCACGGCCTTCTTGCCGCCGGCGTTCATGGCGACGTTGCCACCGACGCAGGAGGCTTCGGCGCTGGTCGGGTCCACGGCAAACACGAATCCCGCCGCCTCAGCGGCGTCCGCCACGCGCTGCGTGACGACACCGGCCTCCGTCCAGACGGTGGCGACCTCGCCCACCACGCCCGGCAGCGCGCGCATTTCCACCGCCGTCATGGCTTCGAGCTTTTCGGTGTTGATGACGGCGCTCTTGTCGGTCAGCGGAATGGCGCCGCCGGTGTAGCCGGTGCCGCCACCGCGCGGGACGATGGTCAGGCCCAGTTCGATGCAGCCTTTGACCAGGCCGGCCATTTCGGCCTCGGTGTCGGGGGTAAGCACGACAAAGGGGTATTCGACGCGCCAGTCGGTCGCATCCGTCACATGGCTGACGCGCGAGAGCGCATCGAACTTGATGTTGTCCTTGGCCGTCAGCCGCGAGAGCGTGCGTCGGGCGGCGCGGCGCAGCTGGGCTGCGGCGTCAAACGAGGCGTCAAACCGCCGCACGGCAGCAGTCGCCGCAGCGAGCAGCTCGCCCACCAGCGCGTCGCGCTCGGGCGCGGCATCGGGCTGGCGGCGCTTGTGCACTTCAGAGAGGCGGTGGTCGAGCGCCTGCACCAGTTGCTTGCGCCGCTCGCGGCTGCCCAGCAGGTCGTCTTGCAGATAGGGGTTGCGCTGCACCACCCACATGTCGCCCAGCACCTCGTAGAGCATGCGCGCCGAGCGGCCGGTGTCGCGCTCGCGCCGCAGTTGCAGCAGCGTGTCCCAGGCGCGGCTGCCCAGCAGGCGGATGACGATCTCGCGGTCGGAGAAGCTGGTGTAGTTGTAGGGAATCTCGCGCAGACGCACGGGCTGAGGGGGTTGCGCCATCAAGGTGGCCAACGCGGTGGGAGCATTCATTCGGGGGAACCTGGGGTGGGTGGCAGCCTGTGGGCACACAGGCGCCCGGGAACCCGCGATTTTAAAGACGCAGCGCCTAAACGCGCTTTCCACGTGAAATGCGCGTTTAGAGTCAGCTCTCGGCGCGCCGCCTGGCGCGGAATGCTTTTAGAACAGCACGCGGCATCGCAGCGTGTTGGGCACCTGCTGGAGCTTTTGCAGCGCCAGCTCGGACGAAGCGGCATCGATATCCATCACCACATAGCCAATGGCTTCGTTGGTCTGCAGGTACTGGGCGGCGACGTTGATGTGGTTCTCGGCAAAGACGCGGTTGATCTCGGACATCACCCCCGGCACGTTGCGGTGCACGTGCAGGATGCGGTGCGTGCCGCGCTGCGGTGGCAGCGCCACTTCGGGGAAATTGACCGAGCTGATGGAGGTGCCGTTGTCGCTGTAGCGCACCAGCTTTTCGGCTACCTCGACGCCGATGTTGGCCTGTGCTTCGAGCGTGGAGCCGCCGATATGCGGTGTCAGGATGACGTTGTCCAGGCCGCGCAGGGGGCTGGCGAATTCTTCCTTGTTGCTGCGCGGCTCGACCGGGAACACATCAACTGCCGCGCCCAGCAGGCGCCCGGCGCGCAAGGCCTCGGCGAGGGGTTCGATCTCGACCACGGTGCCGCGTGCAGCGTTGATGAAGATCGCGCCGGGCTTGAGCGCGGCGATTTCCTTGGCGCCGATCATCCATTTCGTGGACGGCAGTTCGGGCACGTGCAGGCTGACCACATCGCTCGCGCCCAGCAGCTCCGTCAAACTGCCGACCTGGCGCGCATTGCCCAGCGGCAGCTTGGCGATCACGTCGTGAAAAATCACATGCATGCCGAGCGACTCGGCCAGCACCGAGAGCTGCGAGCCAATGGCGCCGTAGCCGACGATACCCAGCGTCTTGCCGCGCGTCTCGAACGCGTTGTCGGCCGACTTGAGCCAGCCGCCACGGTGCGCGGCCGCATTGCGTGCCGGAATGCCGCGCAGCAGCAAAATGGCCTCGGCCAGCACCAGCTCGGCCACGGAGCGGGTGTTGGAATACGGCGCGTTGAACACCGCAATGCCACGCTCGCGCGCCGCGTTCAGGTCCACCTGGTTGGTGCCGATGCAGAAGCACCCGATCGCAACGAGCTTGTGGGCATGCGACAACACCTCGGCCGTCAACTGGGTGCGCGAACGGATGCCGATGAAATGCACGTCGGCAATGCGCTTGATGAGTTCCTCTTGCGGCAACGCGCCAGACACCGCATCGATTTGCTCATAGCCGGCATTGCGCAGCACCTGCAGGCCGGAGGGGTGCAGGCCTTCGAGCAACAGAAACTTGATCTTGCTTTTATCGAGGGAAGTGGGGGCAGCAGCGCTCATGGGTCAACGGGTCAGGCCGGCGAGTGAAAGGAAGCCGGAACCGTAACATGTTGCGTCGCAACATGAAAGTTTTTGCGCGGCTGGCACTACCTGCATCCAGGGAATATGCGAGACACAGCCACGGGGTTAACCCGCCTATTCCAACAAGCAAACGCTGGTTAAAAAGCAAGGTGGTTCCGGGCTGCGACACGCAATGGTCACACAAGCAAGCCAGGATCAGCGTTTTCACCCCAGCAAGGAGACCCTTTCATGAACTACCGATCGCTCGCCGCCTGCGCCGCCCTGGCCGCCATGGCCAGCACCGCTGCCCAGGCCCAGACCGAAATCCAGTGGTGGCACGCGATGAGCGGGCCGTTAGGCGAATGGGTCAACGACCTGGCCAAGGAATACAACGCCAGCCAGACCGAGTACAAGGTGGTGCCTACGTTCAAGGGCACCTACGACGAGAACATGACCGCCGCCATTGCGGCCTTCCGCGCCGGCAATGCACCCGATATCCTGCAGGTGTACGAAGTGGGTACCGCCACCATGATGGCGGCCAAGAAAGCGATCGTGCCCGTGGGCGAAGTCATGAAGCAGGCCAAGGTCAAGTTCGACCCCAAGGCCTACATCCCTGCCGTCGCCGGGTACTACACCGCGCCCAATGGGCAAATGCTGAGCTTCCCATTCAACAGCTCGACCACGGTTTTCTACTACAACAAGGACAAGTTCAAGGCAGCCGGTCTCGATCCTGAGAAAGCGCCCGCCACCTGGCCCGAAGTGGTCGCTGCCGCCGCCAAGCTCAAGGCCAATGGCGAAAAATGCCCCTTCACCACGAGCTGGATCAGCTGGACCCAGCTTGAGAGCTTCTCGACCTGGCACAACACCTTGTTCGCCACCAAGAACAACGGCTTTGGCGGCACCGACGCGCGCCTGGCGTTCAACTCGCCGCTGCATGTTCGCCACTTCGAGAACCTGGCCAACATGGCCAAGCAGGGCCTGTTCGTCTACAAGGGCCGCGCCAATGCGCCCGACGTCTCGTTCCCCTCGGGGGAGTGCGCCATGATGACCGGCTCGTCTGGCCTGTACGCCCGCGTCAGCAAGGAAGCCAAGTTTGCCTACGGCATCAGCCAACTGCCCTACTACCCGGATGTGGCCGGCGCACCGCAGAACACCATCATCGGCGGCGCCAGCCTGTGGGTGATGTCGGGCAAGCCGCCTGCGCACTACAAAGGCGTGGCGGACTTCTTCTCGTTCCTCTCGAACGCCAAGGTGCAGTCCGACAGCCACATGCGCACCGGCTACCTGCCCATCACCATGGCGGCCTTTGAGCTGACCGAAAAATCGGGCTTCTACAAGGCGCATCCGGGCACCGACGTGGCCGTGACGCAGATGATCCGCAAGACCACCGACAAGTCGCGCGGCATCCGCCTGGGCAACTTCAACCAGATCCGCACCATCATCGACGAGGAAACCGAGCAGATCTGGGCCGGCAAGAAGAGCGCCAAAGAGGCCCTGGACACCGCTGTCAAACGCGGCAACGAGCAGCTTGAGCGCTTCCAGAAGGCCAACAAAACCTGAGCCAGCGGGCGTTCGCGCCCGCTTCCAACCTCTCGGCCCGCCGCACTGCAAGCCGCAGCGCGGCGGGTCGTTGCATTGACACCGGATTCATGGAAAAACGCGTACTTTTTCGCTCGGGCTGGCTGCCCTGGGTGCTGCTGACACCGCAACTGGCGGTGATCATCGTGTTCTTTTTCTGGCCGGCCAGCCAGGCCCTGCTGCAGTCGATGCAGGTGCAGGACGCGTTTGGCACCTCGACCGAATGGGTGGGGCTGCAGAATTTCCGCGAGCTGTTCAACGACCCGGCGTACCTTGAGTCGTTCAAGACCACGGCCTGGTTCTCGCTGCTGGTGGCCACGCTGGGCATCGGCATCTCGCTGCTGCTGGCCATCTTTGCCGACCGCATCGTGCGCGGCGCCATGTTTTACAAGACCTTTCTGATCCTGCCGTATGCCGTGGCGCCCGCCGTGGCCGGGGTGCTGTGGGTGTTCATGTTCTCGCCCACGCTGGGGGTGGTGGCGTATGCGCTGGAGCATGTCGGTATCCACTGGAACCATCTGCTCAACTCGGCGCATGCGCTCACGCTCATCGTCATGGCGGCCGTGTGGAAGCAGATTTCGTACAACTTCCTGTTCTTTCTGGCCGGCCTGCAATCGATCCCCAAATCGCTGATCGAGGCCGCGGCCATGGACGGCGCAGGCCCCTGGCGGCGCTTCTGGAGCATCCAGTTTCCGCTGCTCACGCCGACCACGTTCTTCCTGCTGGTGATCAACATGGTGTACGCCTTCTTCGACACCTTCGCCATCGTCGACGCCACCACCCAGGGCGGCCCAGGGCGCGACACGGCCATTCTGGTCTACAAGGTGTACTACGACGGCTTCAAGGCACTCGACCTGGGCGGCTCGGCGGCGCAGTCGGTGGTGCTGATGGCGATCGTCGTCGCGCTGACCGTGGTGCAGTTCCACTACGTCGAGAAGAAAGTCCAGTACTGATGGTTGAACGCAATCCCTTTCTGAGCGTGCTCTCGCACGCCGTCATGCTGCTGGGCGTGGCCATCGTCGCCTTCCCGCTGTACCTGGCATTTGTGGCGTCCAGCCACACCGCCCAGGAAATCGTCCAGGCGCCCATGCCGCTGCTGCCCGGCAGCCACCTGTGGGACACCTACAAAACCGCCCTGCTCGGCGGCGGCGACGGCGCGGGCTCGACGGCGCCGGTGGCCCGCATGATGTGGGTGAGCTTTGTCAGCGCCATGGTCATCACCGTGGGCAAGATCTCCATCTCGCTGCTCTCGGCGTTTGCCGTGGTGTATTTCCGCTTTCCGTTCAAGCAGTTGTGCTTCTGGGCCATTTTCGTCACGCTGATGCTGCCGGTGGAAGTGCGCATCGGCCCGACCTACCAGGTGGTCTCCGACCTGGGCATGCTCAACAGCTATGCGGGCCTGACGGTGCCGCTGATCGCCTCGGCCACGGCCACCTTCCTGTTCCGGCAATTCTTCCTGACCGTCCCTGACGAACTGGTGGAAGCGGCACGCATGGACGGCGCGGGCCCGATGCGCTTCTTCAAGGACGTGCTGGTGCCGCTCTCGGCCACGTCGATTGCGGCGCTGTTCGTCATCCAGTTCATCTACGGCTGGAACCAGTACCTGTGGCCGCTGCTGGCCACCACCAGCGAGGACATGTACCCGGTGGTGATCGGCATCAAACGCATGATCGCCGGAGGCGACGCAGCGAACGACTGGAACATCGTCATGGCCACCGCCATTCTCGCCATGCTGCCACCGGCCTTTGTGGTGGTGCTGATGCAGAAGTGGTTCGTCAAGGGCTTGGTGGACACCGAAAAATAATGGTCAAATTGGCCTCTAGCGCTTACCCATAAAGCGCAAGTAGCTTCCAAATAAATAGCACAATGGCATCCATCACGCTCCGCAACATCGTCAAGCGCTACGGCCAGGGGCCCAAGGCCAACCAGGTGATCCACGGCGTCAACGCCGACATCCACGACCGCGAGTTCGTCGTCATCGTCGGGCCATCGGGCTGCGGCAAATCCACGCTGCTGCGCATGGTCGCCGGGCTGGAGGAAGTCACCGGCGGCGACATCCTCATTGGCGACAAGGTGGTCAACAACCTGGAGCCCGCCAAGCGCGACATCGCCATGGTGTTCCAGAACTACGCGCTGTACCCCCACATGAGCGTGTTCGACAACATGGCCTACGGTTTGAAAATCGCCAAGGTGCCCAAGGACGAGATCAAGACCCGCGTCGACAAGGCGGCCAAAATTCTCGAACTCGGCCACCTGCTGGAGAGGAAGCCCCGCGAACTCTCGGGCGGCCAACGCCAGCGCGTGGCCATGGGCCGCGCCATCGTGCGCCAGCCGCAGGTGTTCTTGTTCGACGAACCGCTCTCCAACCTGGACGCCAAGCTGCGCGCGCAGACCCGGCTCGAAATTCAAAAACTGCACCGCGAACTGGGCATCACCAGCCTGTTCGTCACGCACGACCAGGTCGAGGCCATGACGTTGGCGCAGCGCATGATCGTGATGAACGCCGGCAACATGGAGCAGTTCGGCACACCCGAAGAGGTCTACCACCGCCCAGCCAGCACCTTTGTCGCCAGCTTCATCGGCTCGCCGCCGATGAATTTGCTGCAGCACGCGCCGGGTGCCCGCCCCGGCACGCTGCTGGGCATCCGGCCCGAACACCTTGACGTGACCACCGAGGGCGGATGGGACGTGGAAGTCGAGACCGTGGAGCTGCTGGGCGCCGAGCGCCTGATTTATGGGCGCCTCAACGGCGAAGGGTTGATCGTACGCGTGGAAGAAGGCCGCCACGCGCCCGCGCCCGGCAGCCGCATCCACGTCACGCCGCGCGCCGACCGTATCCACGCTTTCGATGCCGCCAGCGGGAAGAGAAAGTGACATCCCCCTGAGGCGCTTCGCGGCGGGGCGGCCCTTGCGCGGCGGCCACTGGCATTGGCCACCCCAGCTTCAAAGTACGCAGAGCAATGAATGAAAGCAGCACCAAGATGACGACACCCTGGCCCTATCCGCGCTGGATCGCCCACCGGGGCGCCGGCAAGCTTGCTCCTGAAAACACCCTGGCGGCGTTCCGGCTGGGTGCGCAATACGGTTACCGCATGTTCGAGTGCGACGCCAAGTTGAGCCGTGACGGCATTCCTTTCCTGCTGCACGACAGCACGCTGGAGCGCACCACCGACGGCGCCGGCACCGCGGGCGAATTCGACTTTGCCGACCTCGCCCGGCGCGACGCCGGCAGTTGGCATGGCCGCGCCTGGGCCGGTGAGCCGCTGCCCACGCTGGAAAGCGTGGCGCGCTACTGCCTTGCGAACCAATTTTTTCTGAACATCGAAATCAAACCCACACCAGGCCAGGAACGGGAGACTGGCCGTGTGGTCGCCGCGCAGGCCGCCCAGCTCTGGGCCGGTGCGAAGGTGCCGCCGCTGCTCTCATCCTTCCGGCCCGAATCCCTTGCCGGCGCGCGCGAGGCCGCGCCCCATGTGCCCCGCGCCCTGCTGCTCGACAGCCTGTGGGAAGGGTGTATCGAGCAGGCACGGCAACTGGGCTGCACAGCACTGGTGTGCAAGTACACCCTGTGGGATGCCGCGCTGGTGGCGCGCACCCACGGACTGGGCATGCGCGCGCTGAGCTACACGGTGAACGACGCTGCGGCCGCCGATGCGCTGCTCGCGCTGGGCACCGACGGCCTCATCACCGACCGGGTGGACTTGTTCAGCCCGGCAGCCTGACGGATGTCAACGCCGCCAGCCGCGCACCAGCAGCCATTGGGTGCTCGCGCTGGCCAGCACCAAGGCGGCATAGGTCAGCATCTTGCCGTCGCGCCCCCCTGCCCACAGCCCCACCAACAGCACAGCGGAACACACTGCGGCCTGCACCAGCCACTGCAGCCACCAGCGGGGCGCGCCAGCGGGCCGGCCGAAGGCAAGGCGGGCCATCGGCCACAGCAGCACGGGCAGGCACCAAGCCGGCAAAAAGAAATTCAACAGGTGGTTGGTGGCGGAGGCGAAATCCATGAACATGACGCAAGTCAAGACACTTGCGCAGGTTGTTAGGCGTTGAAGGGCCGGCGATTTTATAATCGCGCCATGTCTGTCTGGGCCCTGGGCATCAACCACAACACCGCGCCAATCGATTTGCGTGGCCGTTTTGCGTTTGCGCTTGACCAGATCGCACCCACGCTGCAGGGTTTGCGCTCGGCCCTGGGGGCCTCCAATCCGCATCGCGGCATCGAATCGGCGATCATTTCCACCTGCAACCGCACCGAGGTGTATTGCGCCGGTGACCAGATTGCACTGGACCACACCCTGGGCTGGCTGGCGCAGAGCGGCGGCGTCAGCGCCGACCTGCTGCGCTCGCACTCCTACGTGCTGGAAGACGGCCCGGCCGCCCGCCACGCGTTCCGAGTGGCCAGCGGGCTCGATTCCATGGTGCTGGGCGAGCCGCAAATTCTGGGGCAGATGAAAGATGCGGTGCGCGCTGCCGAGAGCGCGGGCGCCCTGGGCTCCACGCTCAACCAGTTGTTCCAGCGCAGCTTTGCCGTCGCCAAGGAAGTGCGCACCTCCACCGAAATCGGCGCCCACAGCATCAGCATGGCCGCCGCCGCCGTGCGCCTGGCCAGCCAGATCTTCGAAGACCTGGGCAAAACCAAGGTGCTTTTTGTCGGTGCCGGCGAAATGGTCGAGCTCACCGCCACGCATTTCGCTGCGCGCAACCCGCAATCCATCGCCATCGCCAACCGCACGCTGGAGCGCGGTGAGCGCCTGGCCGCGCGCTTTGGCGCCGAGGTGCTGCGCCTGGCCGACCTGCCCGAGCGCCTGCACGAATTCGACATCGTCGTCAGCTGCACCGCCAGCACGCTGCCCATCGTGGGCCTGGGCGCGGTCGAGCGCGCGCTCAAAAAGCGCCGCCACCGCCCCATGTTCATGGTGGATTTGGCCGTGCCGCGCGACATCGAACCCGAAGTCAAAGCCCTGCGCGACGTCTACCTCTACACCGTGGACGACCTGGCCAGCGTGGTGCAAACGGCGCAGGCCAGCCGCCAAGCCGCCGTCGAGCAGGCCGAAGTGATCATCGACGCCGGCGTGCAAAGCTTCATGCACTGGATGGACCAGCGCGACCCACAGCATGGCGTGGTGCCGCTGATCCGGCAGATTCAGGAACAGACCGACCAGTGGCGCGCCATCGAACTGGCCCGCGCCCGCCATCGGCTGGCCCGTGGCGAGGACGTGGACGCGGTGCTGGAGGCGCTCGCGCGCGGCCTCTCGCGCAAGATGCTGCACGGCACCATGGCCGAGCTGCGCGCCAGCGATGCCGAGGCGCGCGATCAAACAGCGCGCACCGCTTCGCGCCTGTTTCTGCGCTCTCAAAGCAAAACCTCCTTGTAGCGCTCATTGAGCCTACGCTTATAGCTATCTTTTAGGTAGCTAAACGATCTTTCGCGCATGCAAACATTTCTCAGGAACCAGCTCGAACGCTATGCCCGGCGCATGGAGGAGCTCGACTTCTTGCTTTCGCGCGAGGACATCATGGCCGACATGGGCCAGTACCGCACGCTCTCGCGCGAGCACGCCGAGGTGACGCAGATTGCCGGCCGCTTTGCCCGCTACCGCCAGTGCGAGGCGGACCTGGCATCGGCGCGCGGCCTGCTGGACGACCCCGACATGGCCGAACTGGCGCAGGACGAGATTGCCGCTGCCGAAGCCGAAATGCCCGTGCTGAAGGCCGAGTTGCAACGCCTGCTGCTGCCCAAAGACCCCGACGACGCACGCAACGCCTTTATGGAAATCCGCGCCGGCACTGGCGGCGATGAGTCGGCACTGTTTGCCGGCGACCTGGCCCGCATGTACACGCGCTACGCCACCACCCTGGGCTGGCGCGTGGAAGTGGTCAGCGAGAGCCCGTCCGAGCTCGGCGGCTACAAGGAAATCGTGCTGCGCATCGAAGGCCCGGACGGCAGCGGCCCCGGCGGCGCGGGCGTGTACGGCACGCTGCGCTTTGAATCCGGCGGCCACCGCGTGCAGCGCGTGCCCGCCACCGAAACCCAGGGCCGCATCCACACCAGCGCCTGCACGGTGGCCGTCATGCCCGAGCCGGACGAGCATGAAGCCGTCAAACTCAACCCGGCCGACCTGCGCATCGACACCTTCCGCGCCAGCGGCGCCGGGGGCCAGCACATCAACAAGACCGATTCGGCCGTGCGCGTGGTGCACCTGCCCACCGGCATCGTTGCCGAATGCCAGGACGGCCGCAGCCAGCACGCCAACAAGGCCAAGGCGCTGCAGGTGCTGCAGGCACGCATCCAGGAAAAGGAGCGCAGCGAGCGCGCCGCCAAGGAAGCCGCCGAGCGCAAGGGCCTGATCGGCAGCGGCGACCGGAGCGATCGCATCCGCACCTACAACTTCCCGCAAGGGCGCTTGACCGACCACCGCATCAACCTCACGCTGTACAAGCTGCTGGCGGTGATGGAGGGCGACTTGGGCGATGTGCTGCAGGCGCTGGCGCACGCCCGCGAGGCCGAGCTGCTGGAAGAATTCGAGATCGGCGCGCTGTAGGCCTGCTGCCTGCGTGCGGCACCAGAAATTTGAATGAAATAGGGCTCTAGCGCTTTACCCATAAGCGCTAACAGCTATGCAAAATATAGCAAACACTGTCACTTCCGCGCTGACCTGGGCGCAGGCGCAGGGCCTGGAGCGCATGGACGCCCAATGGCTGCTGCTGCACGTGCTGGGCCAGCCGGACAGCGGGCGTGCCTGGCTGATCACCCATGGGGACGATGCGCTAAGCAGTGCCCAAAGCGAGCGACTTTTTGCCTTGTGCGCACGCCGGGTCGCCGGAGAGCCCGTGGCCTACCTCACTGGGCACAAGGGCTTTTACGGCCTCGACCTGCAGGTGGACGCACGCGTGCTCGACCCCCGGCCCGACACCGAAACCCTGGTGGACTGGGCGCTGGAGTGCCTGGCCGGGCGCCCAGCGCCCCGCGTGCTGGACCTGGGCACGGGCAGCGGCGCCATCGCCCTGGCGCTCGCGCATGCGCGCCCAGATGCCACCGTGCTCGCCGTGGACGCCAGCGCAGACGCCCTGGCCGTGGCCCGCGCCAACGCCGAGCGGGTGCGCCTGCCGGTGCAGTTCGCCCAGTCCGACTGGTTCAGCGCGGTGCCAGGCCCTTTTGATCTGATCGTCTCGAACCCCCCCTACATTGCCGAGCACGACCCCCACCTGCCCGCTTTGCGGCACGAACCCCTGGCCGCCCTGGTGGCGGGCGCCGACGGCCTGCGCGATCTGCGCGCCATCACTGGGGCAGCACCCGCCCACCTCGCGCCCGGCGGCTGGCTGCTGCTGGAGCACGGCTGGGACCAGGCCGAGGCGGTGCAAACGCTCTTGCGCGCCCAAGGCTTCACAGAGGTGCAAACCCGCAATGACCTGGCCGGCATAGGGCGTTGCTCGGGCGCAAGACGCCCGAGAGTGAAATAATCCCCCCCCGATCACCGCTACCCCCACCGGCCCCACGCGGCCACTATCTTGGAGCCCCCATGAGCGACACCCAGAAACGCATCGACGATCTCGTCAAATCCAGCAACGTGCTTTTGTTCATGAAGGGCACGGCCAGCTTCCCGATGTGCGGTTTTTCCGGCCGCGCCATCCAGATCCTGAAGGCCTGCGACATAGACCCCAAGGACATCACCACGGTCAACGTGCTCGACGACGACGAAATCCGCCAGGGCATCAAGGACTACAGCCAGTGGCCCACGATTCCGCAGCTGTACGTCAAAGGCGAATTCATTGGCGGCTCGGACATCATGATGGAGATGTACGAATCGGGCGAACTCAAGCAGACGCTGGCCCGCTGAGCGACCGCACACCCCGAGCAAGCCGCCTGCGGGCCAATGCCAGTCAGTTAAGCCCTGACTGGCATTTTCTTTGTTGGGAACTTGCTGCGAGAGCGCTTGACCTCGCGGGGGAAGCTTCGCCCTGAACGACGAGGGGGGAGCACAAAGTAACGGGCTTGCTCAAGCAGCAGCTGCAGGTGTTGGGGCAGTGCTCCAGTGCGTGCCAAATGCACGGTGTTCAGTGCGCCAATGATGGCATGCTTGGCTGTGTGCAAGCTGATGCGTACAGGCTCGACCTTCACATGCTGGGCCATCAGGCGCATCCAGCGCCTGAGCAAAGTATGCGCAATCAATACGCCCCAGACCTCCTGTTTGACCAACTCCGGCTGCTTGCTGCGCAGCACGCCTGCGCCCTGTTGCAGCGACTGCTTGATCTCACGAAAGCCAAGCTCAATCTCCCAGCGCTGGCAATACATCTGTGCCAGTTGCGATGCGCCAAAGCGTTCGGGGTCAAGCATTGAGGTGATGAAGCGTCTGGTCTTGCCTTGCACCTCGGTCTGGATCAGGCGCGCTTGCCAGTGGCTTGGCAGTTCGGGGCAAAGTTTCCTGGCACTTTGCGAGATGGGCATGCGAATCAACCAGTCGCCCGCGCCCAGACATTGCACAACCTCATGGCGCAAGTTGTCTCTGGCCCGCATGAGCCAGTGGCGTTGCTCGCCTGCGCCCTGCCAGTTGAGCAGGAACGACGCCGAGAAATACGCGCGGTCAAACAAGGTGATGGAGTGATCCAGGCCGCGCAATCGGGCGGCCAGTGTCAATTCTCCTTGGGTGTAGTCACCCAGTTGCGCATCCAGAAGTTCGTGGCTATCTGTGTCCAGCAGGCATACGGCCCGAACCATGGGCCAGGGCTGGGGGCCGTACTGTGTCTTGCCGCTTCCCAGCACCTGGCGGTTGTCTGCACTGTCGGGCGCAGACCAGACCACCCCATCGACGGCCAGCACACGCAAGCGATCTTCATGCACGGGATGCGATCTTGCCCAGGCCTGCGTGAGCAGTGCAAACAAGTGCTCCAAGGGTTGCGAGCCCAGCCGCTGGCGAGCCTGCACGCTGCTGCTGGGAGCCGGTAACTCTTGCCCCTCAAGGGTTAAGGCCATCTCCTGCACCACCTGCCACATGGGCATGTGACGAAACAAGGCCAGACCAATGACCAGCCAGATGGCGTGATCTGCGGGCAGCTTGCGACGACGTATAGATGCTTTGCCGCTGGCATGCAGCGCTTGCTCGATCCACTGTGGATCAATCAGCGTGCCCAACTCGGTCATGGCGTTAGCGGGCAACGCCGCCAAGGTCTCATCCAGGGATTTTTGCAGTACGGAAGTCAAACGAAAAAGGGAGCATGACGAACATGCTCCCTTTTTACCTGCCCGGGGCAAGCTGCCGTCTTAACTGACTGGCATTGGCCTGCGGGCGGCTTTTTTGTGCCCGCAGCGCAATGCGGCCGGGACACCCGCTTGCCGCCTAAACTCGGATACCCGCCTAAGGCGCTCGTGCTCCATGCTGCAAGACCTTTTTTTCATCGCCCTCTTGATCGCTGCCAGCGCATTCTTCTCGGCGGCAGAGATTTCTCTGGCCGCCTCAAGGCGCCTGCGGCTGCGCCAATTGGCCGACGACGGCGACGCACGCGCCGAACGCGTCCTGCGCCTGCAAGAGCAACCGGGCGACTACTTCACCGTGGTGCAGATCGGGCAAAACGCGGTGGCGATCCTGGGCGGTATCGTGGGCGAGAGCGCCCTGAGCCCGGGATTTGGCGCCCTTTTGGCTCGCTGGCTGCCCGAGGCAACGGCGCAGAACCTGGGGTTTGCCGCCTCTTTCCTGCTGGTGACCTCGCTCTTCATCCTGTTTGCCGACCTGGTCCCCAAGCGTCTGGGCATGGCGGACCCCGAGCCGATGGCCGTGCGCCTTATGCGGCCGATGTCGCTGTGCATGGCCCTCCTCAAGCCGCTGGTGTGGCTCTACAGCCGCAGCGCTGACGGGCTGTTTCGCCTGATGGGCCTGTCTTCGCTGCGCGACGACCGCATCACCTCGGACGACGTGCTCGCCATGATGGAGGCCGGCGCGCGCGCCGGTGTGCTGGCGGCGCGCGAGCAGCAGGTCATCACCAATGTGTTCGAGCTCGATACACGCACCGTCTCCAGCGCCATGTCGCAGCGCGAGCGCGTGGCGTTTTTCCGCCGCGATGACGCGGATGCCGTGATCCGCCTGCGCATCGCCGCCGAGCCGTTTTCCACCTACCCGGTCTGCGAAGGCGACATCGACCACGTGGTGGGCTACGTGGACGCCAAAGACCTGTTCCAGCGGGTGCTCAACAACCAGCCGATTTCGCTTGCCGACGACAGCCTGGTGCGCAAGGTGCTGATCGTGCCGGACCGGCTGACGCTCTCGGAGGTGCTCGAACAGTTCCAGCAGGCGCACGAGGATTTCGCCGTCATCGTCAACGAATACAGCCTGGTGGTGGGCGTGGTCACGCTCAACGACGTGATGAGCACGGTGATGGGCGACCTGGTATCGCCGTTTGACGAAGAGCAGATCGTGCGGCGCGACCAGGATTCCTGGCTCATCGACGGCATCACGCCCATCGAAGACGTGTGCCATGCGCTCAGCCTGGACGAACTGCCGCACGATTCCGAATACGAGACCCTGGCCGGGTTTCTGATGGTGATGCTGCGCCGCGTGCCGCGCCGCACCGACAGCGTGCTGTGGGGCGGCTACAAGTTTGAGGTGCTGGACGTGGACAGCTACCGCATCGACCAGGTCATGGTCTCGCGCGTGCCCTCCGGCAGCGCACCAGGTGCGGTCGCCGCCGATTAGCCCGCGAGGCGACCGTCGAACTGCCAGTTGCGCTGGGCAGAGAACACGGCGTTGGGATACGGCGAGCGCCCGCGGCTGCCGTTGTAGCGCCCTAGCGTCATGTACAGATCGCCTTGTTCTCGGTCCAGGTAGTGGCGCAGGATGACGCAGCCAAAGCGCAGGTTGGTCTGCATCTGGAACAGCTTGGACGGGTCGCCGTCGCCAATCAAGCGCGTCCAGAACGGCATGACCTGCATGTAGCCGCGCGCCCCGACGCTGGAGACAGCGTACTTGCGAAATGCGCTCTCGACCTGAATCAGGCCCAGCACCAGCGCCACATCCAGGCCGGCGCGGCGGCTTTCGTACCAGGCGGTCTGCAGAAAATCGCGCCGCACTTCCCAATCGAGCTTGCGCCGACGCAGGCGATCGCTCATGGTGGCGAGCCAGCGCACATACAAGATACGCTCCTGCGTGCTGCCAAAGAGCGGCTCGGGCGGCGCCTCGTTGGCAACTGCGGCACTCAGCGCGCTGCGCACCGAATCCATCAAGGGCTCTTCTACCTGGCCACCAGCATGCGCCACACCGGGCGCAGCCCAGCCCAGCGGCACCAGCGCAGGCAGCGCCGCCGCCAGGCAGTTGCGGCGTGTGACTCCCGTAGTCATTTGCTCAATTGGCCCTTCAGGTGGGCCAGGATGTCTGTGAGGGCAATTTTGGTCGCGCCAGTATCGCGCCGGTGCTGGTATTCGACAAGGCCCTCCTTGAGGCCCCGGTCACCAATTGTCACGCGGTGCGGCACGCCAATCAGCTCCCAATCGGCAAACATGGCGCCGGGGCGCTCGCCACGGTCATCGAGGATGACGTCAACGCCCGCCGCAAGCAGTTGGGCGTACAACTGCTCCGCCGCCACTTTGACTTCAGGAAACCGGTCGGGCGTGATCGCACACAGCACCACGGTGAATGGCGCAATCGCGTCGGGCCAGATGATGCCGCGCTCGTCGTGGTTCTGCTCAATGGCCGCCGCCGGCAGGCGGGTGATGCCGATGCCGTAGCAGCCCATTTCGAAAAACGCAGGCTTGCCGTCTTCGCCCAGGAAGGTGGCGTTCATGGCGCGGCTGTACTTCGTCCCCAGATAGAACACATGGCCGACCTCGATGCCACGCTCGATGGCCAATGGCCCAGCGCCGTCGGGCGAAGCATCGCCCGCCACGACGTTGCGAATATCGGCCACCAGTTCGGGCTCGGGCAGGTCGCGCCCCCAGTTGACGCCGGTCCAGTGAAAATCGGGCGTATTGGCGCCACACACCCAGTCTGCCATCACCGCCACTTCGCGGTCCACCACCACGCGCACGGGCTGCAGCAGCCCGATAGGTCCCAGGTAGCCCGGCTCACAGCCGAAATGCGCCTTGATCTCGGCCAGCGTGGCAAAGCGGAAGCCCGCGTCGAGACCCGGCAGCTTGCCCACCTTGATCTCATTCATGTCGTGGTCACCGCGCAGCAACAGCAGCCAGACCTGGCTGCGGACGATTTCGCCGGCCTGGTTCGTCTCGTCGGTCGCCAGCACCAGCGATTTCACGGTGTTCTGCAGCGGTAGGTTCAGCAGCGCAGCCACATCGGCGCAGGTGGCTTTGCCCGGCGTTGGTGTTTTGGCCATGGAATGGGCGGGTGCGGGGCGCGGCCCCGCTGGCGCCAGTGCCTCGGCCTTTTCCATGTTGGCGGCGTACTCGCTGCCGGGGCAATAGACGATGGCGTCCTCGCCGGTAGCGGCAATCACCTGGAACTCTTCGCTCAAATCGCCGCCAATAGCGCCGCTGTCGGCCGCCACCGCGCGGTAGCGCAGCCCGAAACGATCGAAGATGCGCCGATAGGCCTGGGCCATGACTTGGTAGCTCGCCTTGGCCGCATCCACATCGCGGTCAAAGCTGTAGGCGTCTTTCATGGTGAACTCGCGCCCACGCATCAGGCCAAAGCGCGGACGGCGCTCGTCACGGAATTTGGTCTGAATCTGGTAGAAGTTGCGCGGCAGCTGCTTGTAGCTGCGCAGTTCCTGGCGGGCGATGTCGGTCACCACCTCTTCGCTGGTGGGCTGCACCACATAGTCGCGGCCGTGCCGATCCTGAATGCGCAGCAACTCGGGGCCCATGGTCTCAAAGCGCTTGGTCTCCTGCCACAGCTCGGCAGGTTGGACCACCGGCATGCTCAGCTCGACGGCACCCGCGCGGTTCATTTCTTCGCGCACGATGGCTTCGACCTTCTGCACCACACGCAAGCCCATAGGCATATAGGTGTATATGCCGGCGCCCAATTTCTTGATCAGGCCGGCGCGCGTCATGAGCTGATGGCTGGCGACTTCGGCGTCGGCAGGCGCTTCCTTGAGCGTGGAAATAAAGAACTGAGAAGCTTTCATCGGAACATTACAGACTGCACGCGCTCCGGCCGCCGCAGCAGGCAAGTGCCGTGCATAATGGATGCAGTTTTAAGATTTTGGGGTTCGATTATGCTTGACCGGGACGGCTTTCGGCCGAACGTCGGCATCATCCTGCTCAACCAGAGAAACCAGGTGTTCTGGGGCAAGCGCATACGCACCCACAGCTGGCAGTTTCCGCAAGGCGGCATAGACCGCGGCGAATCGCCCGAGCAGGCGATGTTCCGGGAACTCCACGAAGAAGTAGGCTTGTACCCCAACCACGTCCGCGTGGTGGCCCGAACCCGGGATTGGTTGCGCTATGAGGTGCCTGACCGGTACATCCGCCGCGATGCGCGGGGACATTACAAGGGACAAAAGCAGATCTGGTACCTGCTTCAGTTGGTCGGTCACGACTGGGATTTGAACCTGCGTGCCACCAACCACCCGGAATTCGACGCCTGGCGCTGGAACGAGTACTGGGTGCCGCTGGACGTGGTCGTCGAATTTAAGCGTGGCGTTTACGAGACGGCATTGACCGAGCTCGCCCGCTTTTTGCCGCGCCAAGAGCAGCGCAACCGCTACCTGCGCAGCGGCATGCGCGCGCGCGACGCCGAATCGGGAGGCTATAGCAGTCTCCACCGCAGCGGCGCCATGCTGGTGCATCCTGGGGTAGAACTGCCTCCGGGAGCGAGCTTCGATCCGAATCCGCAAAAGGACTGCGCCGAAAACCCGATGGCGCCCTCTGAAAACACCGGCCTCTTGCCGCGCCACGGGAACTGACGGGGCGACCGCGCCCTTGCGTGGTTTAGCGCCCTGTGAGCACCAGATTGTCGCGGTGCAGCATCTCGGGTTCGGCTGCATAGCCCAGCAACGCCTCAAAGGCGCTGGAGGGTTTGCGGCACAGGCGCCGCGCCTCGTTGCTGGCGTAGTTGGCCAGGCCGCGCGCAATCTCGACGCCTTCTGGGTCGTGCACCGCGATGATGTCACCGCGTTCGAACTCCCCTTCGACATGCGTCATACCGATGGGCAGCAGGCTCTTGCCCTCGCCACACAGTTTGGCCGCCGCCCCGGCATCCACCCGCACGGCGCCGCGCAGTTGCAGGTGGTCCGCCATCCACTGCTTGCGTGCCTGCTTCTTGGCGGTCTGGGACACCAGCAAGGTGCCGATGGGTTCACCTGCCGCGAGCCGCAGCAGCACATCGGGCTCGCGACCCCAGGCAATCACGGTGGAAGCCCCCGAGCCGGCGGCGCGCTTGGCGGCCAGTATCTTGGTGAGCATGCCGCCTCGCCCGATACTGGAGCCGGCGCCTCCCGCCATGGCTTCGAGCGCCACATCGCCAGCGCGACCCTGGTGCACAAACGCCGCCGCGGGGTCCCGGCGCGGGTCGGCGGTGTACAGCCCCTTTTGGTCCGTGAGAATCACCAGCGCATCGGCCTCCACCAGATTCGCCACCAGGGCGCCCAGCGTGTCGTTGTCGCCAAACTTGATCTCGTCGTTGACGACAGTGTCGTTTTCGTTGATGACCGGTACCACGCCGAGGTGCAGCAGGGTGACCAGTGTTGAGCGCGCATTGAGATAGCGTTCGCGGTTGGCCAAGTCGGCGTGGGTCAGCAGCACCTGTGCGCTGCCAATGCCGTTTTCACGCAACTTGGTTTCGTACATTTGCGCAAGCCCCATCTGCCCTACGGCGGCAGCGGCCTGAAGTTCATGGACCTGGCGCGGGCGGGCACTCCAGCCCAGGCGCTTCATCCCCTCTGCGACAGCGCCGCTGGAGACCATAATGACTTCGCGCTTGCCCCCCACCTGACCACTGACCAGCGCCGCGAGTTGCCGCGCCCACTCACCAATGGCCTGTGCGTCCAGCCCACGGCCCTCGTTGGTGACCAGGCTGGAGCCCACTTTGACGACGATGCGGTGCGCGGTCCGCAGCACCTCCGAGTTTTCAAGGGTCATTTCTGCCTCTAGCGCCCTATATATAAGCGCTTAAAGCTATATTTATAATAGCAAATTTCGTACTTAGGCGGGCGATGCGTCTGAAAACCGGGGGTCGTGCTCGGGGGCGGGTGCCTGTTCGGCCACTTGCACGGCCTTGACGTGCGCGTAAATCGCGTGGATCAGCGGCTCGCAGCCTTCGCGCGTCAGGGCTGATATTTGGAATACCGGCCCCTTCCACTTGAAACGCTTGACGAAATCCGCCACGCGCGCGGCCCGCTCATCGAGCGGAACCATATCGAGTTTGTTGAGCACCAGCCAGCGCGGCTTCTTGAACAAGGCGCTGTCGTACTTCTTGAGCTCGCCCACGATGGCCTTGGCCTGCGCCACAGGGTCCACCGCGTCGTCAAACGGGGCCAGATCCACCACATGCAGCAACAGCCGCGTGCGCTGCAAGTGGCGCAAGAATTGGTGCCCAAGCCCCGCACCTTCCGATGCCCCTTCGATCAGGCCAGGGATGTCGGCCACGACAAAACTTTGTTCCGGCGCCACACGCACCACGCCCAGGTTGGGATGCAGCGTGGTGAACGGGTAATCGGCAATTTTGGGCCGCGCATTCGATACCGCCGCAATGAAGGTGGACTTGCCCGCATTGGGCATGCCAAGCAGACCCACATCGGCAAGCACCTTCAATTCCAGCTTGAGGTTTCTTTTCTCGCCCGGCCAGCCAGGCGTTTTCTGGCGTGGCGCCCGGTTGATCGCGCTCTTGAAGCGCATATTGCCAAACCCGCCGTCGCCCCCCTTGGCAATGGTGATGACTTCGCCAGGTGTCAGCAGCTCGAACAACACCTCACCGGTTTCAGCATCGCTGAGGATGGTGCCCACGGGCATCTTGAGCGTGATGTCGCTCCCGGCTGCGCCAAACATGTCGGAACCCATGCCATGTTCGCCGCGCTTGGCCTCGTAGCGGCGCGCATAGCGAAAATCCACCAAGGTATTGAGGTTCGGGTCCGCCACGGCAAACACATGGCCGCCGCGTCCACCGTCGCCGCCGTTGGGGCCGCCGAACTCCTTGTACTTCTCGTGCCGGAAGGACACGCAGCCATTGCCGCCGTCGCCTGCGGCAATGTCAATGTAGGCTTCGTCGACGAATTTCATGGGGAGTCCAGTGTACAAAAGCGGCCGCAATCATAGGGCTTGCGGCAAAAAACAAAGCCCCGACTAAGCGGGGCTTGGACTGCAAAGAAAGCGCGCGCGCTTCAGGCTGCAGCAGTCACGTTGACCGTATGCTTGGACAACGCACCCTTGACGGCAAACGACACATGGCCGTCCACCAGGGCAAACAAGGTGTGGTCCTTGCCCACGCCGACATTGGCGCCGGGGTGGAACTTGGTGCCGCGCTGGCGCACGATGATCGCGCCTGCGCTGATCAATTCGCCGCCAAAAGCCTTCACACCGAGCATCTTGGGCTTGGAATCGCGCCCGTTTCGCGTAGAGCCGCCGCCTTTTTTCTGTGCCATGACATCTCTTCCTGGTTAGCCGGCCGGATTACCCAGCAATTGCGCCGATTTGCAGTTCAGTGAACTGCTGGCGGTGGCCCTGGCGCTTCTGATAGTGCTTGCGACGGCGCATCTTGAAGATGTGCACTTTGTCGTGCTTACCGTGTGCCAGCACAGTGGCTGTCACAGTGGCGCCGGACACCAGGGGCGTGCCCACCTTGAGTTCAGCGCCGTTTCCGACGGCCAGAACCTGGTCGATCACGATTTCCTGGCCTACGTCCGCAGCAATCTGTTCTACTTTAATTTTTTCGCCGGAAGCAACGCGATACTGCTTGCCACCGGTTTTTATGACCGCGTACATGTTGACCTCTTGAGTCTGATAGCGAAGGCAGCGAGCCGCCTCCCACGAACTTTCCGCAGAAGGATTTCCGCAGAACCCATAAGTGTACCACGCCACTGCTGCTCGTTGAAACCCAGTCGCACACCCGTCTTCCCTCCCCCAGGTACAGGCAAACTCGGCAACCCGAGCGTCTTCGCCGCCTGTCCTACCCTATAGACGTTCCTATAATTCCCCCCGTGTCTTCGATCCACATCCCGAATGCTCCAGCCCCTGCCCCACTGGCAGCGCAACGCCCCTCTCCACTGGCCTTGGTGGCGGACGAATTGCGAAACGTCGATGCCGTTATCGCACAGCGACTGGAGTCTGGGGTTCCCCTGATAGGCCAGGTCTCGCGGTACATCATTGCGGCCGGTGGCAAAAGGCTGCGCCCCGCCCTGTTGCTGCTCATGTGCGGTGCGCTGGGCGTCGAAAATCGCGCGCGGTTCACGCTGGCAGCCGTGGTGGAGTTCATTCACACCGCCACCTTGTTGCACGACGATGTGGTGGATGAGTCCACATTGCGTCGCGGGAACGCCACAGCAAATGAAACCTTTGGTAACCCGGCAAGCGTGCTGGTGGGCGATTTTCTCTATTCCCGCGCCTTCCAGATGATGGTGGATGTGGGCGAGATGCGCGTCATGCAAATCCTGTCGGATGCCACCAACGTGATTGCCGAGGGCGAGGTTTTGCAACTGATGAACATGCACGACGCCTCGCTGGACGAGGCAAGCTACCTGCATGTCATTCGCTCCAAGACAGCCAAGCTGTTCGAAGCAAGCGCGCGCCTGGCCGCCGTGTTGGCGAAATCCGAGCCAGGAATTGAAGAGGCATGCGCAATTTACGGGCAAGCACTCGGCACGGCCTTCCAGATTATTGACGATGTACTGGACTACGACGGCAATGCCTCGGAGATGGGCAAGAACCTGGGAGACGATCTGCGCGAAGGCAAGGCCACGCTCCCCCTCATTGCCGCAATGCAGCGCGCCAGCACAGCCGACAGCAGACTCATTCGCAGTGCCATCGAAACCGGCAATACCGATCAACTTGATGCCGTGGTGCGCATCGTCCGCGAAACGGGCGCACTAGACGTTGCGCGAGCCCTGGCGGCAGCGGAAGCAGAACGCGCAATGACGGCAATTGCCACCTTTGCGCGCAATGAGCACCAGGCCAGTTTGCTACAATTGGCGGCTCAGTTGCTCGGGCGCAGAATGTAAATAAGTGCCCGCTCACAACACACTTCGGGGTGTAGCTTAGCCTGGTAGAGCGCTACGTTCGGGACGTAGAGGCCGGAGGTTCGAATCCTCTCACCCCGACCACAATCTGGACCTGTAAAACGCCTTGGCACTTTTTGTGCCAAGGCGTTTTTGCTTCTTAAATGGCTCCCGTTCAAATCAGCTGCAACGACTTCAATTTACAGCGCAACACTCATCGGCGATGATAGGATGATTGTCGAATTCTTACGAGGACCTCTGCCTCTATGGCTGCTGTTGACATCGCTCAGAAAGATGCTTCTTCGATAGCCTTGCCCGGGCTGGGAAGGGCCTTGATTTCTGCAGGCAAGCTGACCCAAAAAACGGCTGAAGATATTGTGCGAAAAGCACAAGCTTCGCGTAACAGCTTTATCGCGGAAGTCACAGGCGCAGGAATCGTTTCGGCAAGCGACCTAGCACACACGGTGTCGTCTATTTTTGGCGCCCCCCTCCTGGATCTCAACGCCATTGATCCGTTGCGCCTGCCCCGCGACTTGCTCGATGCCAAGATATGTCAAGCGTATCGGGTGCTGGTGCTGAGCAAGCGCAGCAATCGCTTGATTGTTGCCACCGCAGACCCCACTGATCAGGAAGCGGCAGAGAAGATCAAATTCACCACCCAGATGGGGGTGGACTGGGTCATTGCAGAATACGACAAACTTGTTCGCCTGATTGATGCCAATACCAAGACCGCCAGTGAAGCATTAGATGCTTACGCAGGTGCGGGCGAATTCGAATTTGAAGAGGCCTCATCGGAAGCTGAAGCCGATCCGGGCGATGCAGCGAACGACGTCGAGGATGCGCCCATCGTCAAATTTCTGCACAAAATGCTGCTTGACGCGTTCAATATGCGCGCCTCAGATTTGCACTTTGAGCCCTATGAGCACCATTACCGGGTGCGTTTTCGGGTAGATGGGGAACTGAGGGAAATTGCCTCCCCCCCAATTGCCATCAAGGAGAAACTTGCCTCGCGCATTAAAGTCATTTCACGGCTCGATATTTCGGAGAAGCGCGTGCCGCAAGACGGGCGCATGAAACTCAAGGTCGGCCCGGATCGCGTCATCGATTTTCGCGTGAGCACGCTGCCAACACTGTTTGGAGAAAAGATTGTTATCCGTATTTTGGACCCGAGCAGCGCCAAAATGGGAATTGAAGCCTTGGGTTATGAGCCAGAGGAAAAAGAACGTCTTCTCAAAGCCATTGAGCGGCCTTACGGAATGATTCTCGTCACCGGTCCCACAGGCTCCGGGAAAACGGTGTCGCTCTACACCTGCTTGAACCTCCTGAACAAGCCTGGTGTGAATATTGCAACAGCTGAAGATCCATCTGAAATTAATTTGCCGGGAGTGAACCAGGTCAACGTTAACGAAAGGGCTGGATTAACGTTTGCTGTTGCACTCAAGGCTTTCCTCCGCCAAGATCCAGACATTATTATGGTCGGTGAAATTCGCGATCTGGAGACTGCGGATATTTCGATCAAGGCCGCGCAAACCGGTCACTTGGTGCTTTCGACCCTGCACACCAACGATGCGCCGACGACACTGACACGCATGCGCAACATGGGTATCGCGCCGTTCAATATTGCGTCTAGCGTGATTCTCATTACGGCGCAACGTTTAGCAAGACGGCTTTGCCCACTGTGCAAAGAGCCGGCAGATATCCCGCACGAGGCGCTGATTGACGCGGGCTATGCCGAGGAAACTATTGATGGCTCCTGGGTCCCTTACAAACCCGTTGGGTGCTCAGCCTGTAACAACGGCTACAAGGGCCGGCTTGGTATTTACCAAGTCATGCCGGTGAGCGAAGAGATTCAGCGCATTATTCTGCGGGATGGCAGCGCATTGGAAATTGCCGCACAAGCCAAAGCTGAGGGGGTGCGCTCCCTACGCGAATCCGGGCTCCACAAAGCCAAGTTGGGCCTGACTTCCCTCGAAGAAGTGCTGGCAGTCACCAACCTCTAATACCACGCAAACACTAGGGACCGCAATGGCGACTGCAGCATCTGCCCAAGGGGCCAAGGACTACGTCTACGAATGGGAAGGCAAGGATCGCAACGGCAAAATCGTCCGTGGCGAGATTCGAGCCTTGGGCGAAAACCAGGTTCAGGCGACCTTGCGACGTCAAGGCGTTCTCCCCGTCAAAATCAAGAAGCGCAAGATGCGCTCGGGGAAAAAGATCAAGCCCAAAGATATCGCGCTGTTCACCCGCCAAATGGCGACGATGATGAAGGCTGGCGTCCCTCTGCTGCAAGCCTTTGACATTGTGGGCCGTGGCAACGCCAATGTCAGCGTGGGAAAATTGCTCAACGATATTCGCAGCGATGTAGAAACCGGGACCTCGCTCAATGGTGCATTTCGCAAATACCCGATGTATTTTGATAGTCTCTACTGCAACTTGGTGGAGGCTGGCGAGGCCGCAGGTATTCTCGAAGCACTGCTCGATCGCCTTGCCATGTATATGGAAAAAACCGAGGCCATCAAATCGAAAATCCGATCGGCCTTGATGTACCCTATTTCTGTGGTGATCGTCGCTTTCGTGGTGGTGACGGTGATAATGATTTTTGTAATCCCGTCTTTCAAACAGGTTTTCACATCCTTTGGTGCAGATTTACCCGCCCCAACTTTGTTTGTAATGGGAATTAGTGAGATTTTTGTAAAATGGTGGTGGCTGATCTTTGGCGTACTGGGAGGCGGTTTTTATTTTTTCATGCAGGCTTGGCGGCGCAGTGAAAAGATGCAGATCTTCATGGATCGCGCCCTGCTGAAGATCCCGATCTTTGGTGTTCTGATTGACAAATCTGCGGTAGCACGCTGGACACGCACGCTCTCGACCATGTTTGCTGCAGGCGTTCCTCTGGTGGAAGCCTTGGACTCCGTCGGAGGCGCTGCGGGGAATGCGGTGTATGCGTTGGCAACCAACAAAATCCAGCAGGAGGTCTCCACCGGCACCAGCCTGACCGCTGCCATGACGAACGCCAATGTTTTTCCCTCCATGGTGCTGCAGATGTGTGCCATTGGTGAGGAATCGGGTTCCATCGACCACATGCTTGGCAAGGCGGCCGACTTCTATGAGGCAGAGGTCGACGACATGGTGGCCGGCCTCTCCAGCCTGATGGAGCCCATCATCATCGTGGTGCTGGGTTCCCTCATCGGTGGCATCGTGGTGTCGATGTACCTGCCCATCTTCAAACTGGGCCAGGTCATTTGATGCCGCCTGAGGTCTGGTGGGGCGCCAGCATTGCAGGCGTTCTGGGCTTGTTGATTGGCAGCTTTCTCAATGTGGTGATCTACCGATTGCCCCGTATGCTGGAGCGCCAATGGGAGCAGGAGGTGGCCGAATATGCCACCCGCGCCGTGCCGGAGAGAGCCGCTGCACAAGCGCCGTCTGAGCCCTTCAATCTGATGCTGCCACGCTCGCACTGCCAAGCGTGCGCCCACCAGTTGCGTTGGTACGAGAACATTCCGGTGCTCAGCTATGTGGCACTGCGTGGAAAGTGCTCGTCGTGCGGCGCCTCCATCAGCATGCGCTACCCTTTGGTGGAGTTGCTGGTCGGCAGCTTATTTTTCTATTGCGGGGAGCGCTTTGGCCTCAGCGCCAGCGGTATGGCATGGGCGTTTTTCTGCGCCATGTTGGTGACCATGGCATTTATTGACTGGGACACTACCCTGCTTCCCGACGCCCTGACACTGCCGCTTCTGTGGGCGGGGCTGCTCGCATCGGCAGCTGGCTGGATTGAGGTTTCACTGCAGCATTCCGTGGTGGGCGCCGCCGCCGGTTATCTCTCGCTGTGGCTGGTCTACTGGGCCTTCAAGCTGGCAACGGGCAAGGAAGGGATGGGCTATGGGGACTTCAAGCTCTTTGCCGCTCTGGGCGCCTGGTTTGGCTGGCCGGCGCTGGTGCCTTTGATTTTGATGGCGTCGGTGGTGGGTGCCTGCGTGGGCATCGCCATGAAGTTTGCCAGCCGTCTGCGCGCGGGCGGCTACGTGCCGTTCGGGCCATTCCTGGTGGGCGCAGGACTTGCTGCATTGTTTTTGGGCCCAGACACCGTACAACGGGCGATTTTGGGCGCCTTGAGCCCGTGAATCAGCGCCGGGCATCTGCACCGCGCATTGGTCTGACGGGGGGCATTGGCAGCGGTAAAAGTACGGTGGCGGCATTGCTCGCCAGCGCTGGTGCAGCAATTCTGGACGCCGATGCCCTTTCCCGGGAAAGCACTGCCAGCGGCGGCGCAGCGATTCCCCTCATTGCCGAAGCTTTCGGCCCCGAATTTCTGGATGGCGATGGCGCCTTAGACCGCGCCCGCATGCGCAGCCTGGTGTTTGCCGACCCATCGGCACGCGCGCGCCTGGAGGCCATCGTGCATCCCCTCGTGCTGCGCGGCATTGCCGAGCGTACCGACACCGCGCTGCAGGCAGGTGCTCGCCTATTGGTACTCGACATTCCCCTGCTGGTCGAATCAGGGCGCTGGGCCCCGGCACTGGACGCGGTACTGGTGGTGGACTGCCGTACCGAGACCCAGATAGAGCGCGTCATGCGGCGCAGTGGCATGCCGCGCGCGCAAGTGCAAAGTATTTTGAACGCGCAAGCCAGCCGCGCCCAGAGGCGCGCCGTGGCCGATGCAGTGCTTTTCAACGATGGCATCTCCTTGGCAGCGCTTGACGACGCGGTCCGCACGTTCGCACGGGGGTTCGGGCTATGATTCCCAATGCGTTCTCCCTCCAACGCAACCTTTAGAAAACCGGCCGCGTGATCCTGTACGAATACCCCTTTAACGAGCGCATCCGCACGTATCTGCGGCTTGAGCATCTGTTTCGCCGCCTGGGCGTACTGATTGCCCGCGAGCATCCGCTGGACCACCATTTCGCCCTGACGACGATCTTCGAAGTCATGGATGTCGCGGCCCGGGCCGACTTGAAGTCCGACGTCATGAAGGACCTTGAAAGGCAAAAGCACCAGCTCGACGGCTACCGGGGCAACCCTTCGATCTCTCTGGATGCACTCGACAGCGTGGTGCGCCAGCTCGACGGCTGCTTTTCCGCGCTCAATGCGCAATCCGGCAAGGCGGGCCAGTCGCTCACCGAAAACGAGTGGCTCATGGCCATCCGAAGCCGCGTCGGCATTCCCGGCGGCACCTGCGGTTTTGACCTGCCCGCGTACGCCGCCTGGCAGCACCGCCCTGCCGCAGAGCGCCAGCAGGCGCTGGCCGAGTGGGCGCACACGCTGGCCCCGCTGGCCGAGGCGGTGTTTTTGCTGCTCAAGCTGCTGCGCGACTCCGGCGTGCCGCAAAAGATGGTCGCCGAACGCGGGCAGCTGCAGCAAACGCTGCCGCAAGGGCGCACTTTTCAGCTCCTGCGGCTGCGCATTGACCCAGCGCTGGAAGTGGTGCCCGAAATCAGCGGCAATCGGCTGATGGTGTCGGTGCGTTTGATGCACGAACAACCCGGCGAGCACGCCACGGCCAGTACACAGGACGTCAGCTTTGAGCTGACACTGTGCGCCTGAGCACCGGAAAGACGCAGCATGGCGCAGCCTCCTGACCTTAAAGCCCGCCAGGTCGTCTGCCCGGCCTGCGGCGGCCCAAGCCTCTACAGCAGCGCCAACCCTTGGCGGCCGTTCTGCTGTGAGCGCTGCAAGCAGCAGGATCTGGGGGCTTGGGCGAACGAGGAATTTCGCATGCCGACGGAGGCGCCACCCGACGATGCGCCGTACGGCGACCCCCGCACAAAAAATGAGTGAAATAGGGCTCTAGCGCAATACCATCAAGCGCTGACAGCTATTTATTTCGTAGTATTTCGGGGTCAAACGCCAAGCCGCGCTCCTGCGCCAGCCATTCAAGCACCGGCAAGGCGCCCGGCAGCACGGGCCGCACCGTGACAGGCCAGTGCTGCCAGCACATCTGCTGGGCCTCGCGCATCTCGAACGCGCCGCTCCACTCGGTCACGCGGCACCAATGCAGGCGCACCAGGGCGTGCGGGTAATCGTGCTCCGTTACCTTCCAGACCTGTGCCGGGCCAATGGTGATGCCGATTTCTTCCTGCAGCTCGCGCCGCAGCGCCTGCTCCACGCTCTCGCCCGCTTCGAGCTTGCCGCCAGGAAACTCCCAATAGCCGGCGTAGACTTTGCCCTCCGGGCGGCTGGTGAGCAGCAGCGCACCGTCGCCCCGGATGAGGATGCCGACTGCCACCTCAGTGTGCTGACGCTGCATCTCAATGCACCATAGCGCCAAGCGCAACGCGCAGCCCAGATCTCTGCCGCAGACCAAGCCAGCAGCCACCGCGCAAGGGCCGCCCCGCGGCGCTGGTGGCGTCCTCCTTCCCGCATCGCGCAGCGATGCGAGAGAAGGGGGAAGGCGCCGAAGGCGACTCAGGGGGTTGCATTGCGTCTTCCTGCATAGTCACGGGCAAATTGATACGCCACACGCCCACTGCGCGAGCCGCGCTCCAGCGCCCAGACCAGCGCCTCAGGCCGAGCCGCTTCAATCGCCGTGGTCGCTACACCGAACGAGGCCAGCCACTGCGCGGCAATTGCCAGGTACTCGTCCTGGCTGAACGGGTAAAAGCTGACCCACAAGCCAAAGCGCTCGGAGAGCGAAATTTTCTCTTCCACGCCTTCGCCCGGATGCACTTCGCCGTCGTCGGTGTGCGTGTAGGTGAGGTTCTCGCGCATGTACTCGGGCAACAAGTGGCGGCGGTTGCTGGTGGCGTAAATCAGCACATTGGGCGTGGCAGCGGCCACCGAGCCGTCGAGGATGGATTTGAGCGCCTTGTAGCCCGGCTCACCGTCCTCGAAGCTCAGGTCGTCGCAGAAGACGATGAACTTCTCGGGCCGATCCGCGACCACTTCGATGATGTCCGGCAGATCGGTCAGATCGGCCTTGTCCACCTCGATCAGGCGCAGGCCGGCGCTGGCATAGGTGTTCAGGCAGGCCTTGATGAGCGAGCTCTTGCCGGTTCCACGCGCGCCCGTGAGCAGCACATTGTTGGCCGGCTGGCCATGGACGAACTGCTCGGTGTTGCGCCGGATCTTTTCCTTCTGGCCATCAATTTCCTTGAGGTGGCCGAGTTCCATGGCAGCCACGTGGCGCACCGGTTCCAGCCGGCCATGGCCGCCGGCGCGCCTGCGGTAGCGCCAGGCGACGGCCTGCGACCAATCGGGCGCGGACAAAGCTTGCGGCAGGGCCAACTCGATGCGCGCCATGAGTTGTTCTGCGCGGGCAATCAACTGGTCAAAATTATGGGTCATTTTGGCCTCTAGCGCTTATGGGTAAAGCGCTTACAGCTATTGAATCAAGAGCGATAGTCGGCGTTGATGCTGACGTAGTCGTGGCTCAAATCGCAGGTCCAAACCTGGTCCTGCGCGTCGCCTCTGCCGAGCGCCACGCGCACCGTGATTTCGGCCTGCTGCATGACGCGCTGGCCGTCTTCCTCGCGGTAGTCGGGGTTGCGCCCCCCTTGGCGCGCAACCAACACATCGTCGAGGTACAGGTCGATGCGCGTCTGGTCGAGGTCTTCAATGCCCGCGTAGCCGACGGCCGCCAGAATGCGCCCCAGGTTCGGGTCGCTGGCGAAAAAGGCCGTCTTCACCAACGGTGAATGGGCGATGGCATACGCCACCTTGCGGCACTCTTCTGCGCTGGCACCGCCCTCGACGCGCACGGTGATGAACTTGGTCGCCCCTTCGCCGTCGCGCACGATAGCCTGCGCCAAAAGCCGCGCCACATCGCCCAGCGCAGCGGCCAGTGCCCGGCCTTCGGCGCTGTCGAGCGAGGTGATTTCAGCGTTCCCGGCGCGCTGCGTGGCGATCAGCGTGAACGAGTCGTTGGTGGAGGTATCGCCGTCAATGGTGATACGGTTGAAGGATTGCTCGGCCAACTGGCGCACCAGCCGCGGCAGCAGCGCCGGCGCCACGCAGGCATCGGTGGCCAGAAAGCCCAGCATGGTCGCCATGTTGGGGCGAATCATGCCGGCGCCCTTGGAGATACCAGTGACGGACACCTTGGCGCCGCCGATCTGCACCTGGGCGCTGAAGGCCTTGGGCACAGTATCGGTCGTCATGATGGCCTGCGCCGCCGTGCCCCAGTGGTCGGCAGCGGCGTTGGCAATGGCATTGGGCAGGCCCGCCTCAATGCGCTCGACGGGCAGCGGCTCCATGATCACGCCGGTGGAATACGGCAGCACCTGCTGCGCGGCGATGCCCAGCGCCTGCGCCGCAGCCGTGCAGGTGCGGCGGGCACGCGCCAGGCCATCGGCGCCGGTGCCCGCGTTGGCGTTGCCGGTGTTGATCACCAGCGCGCGGATGGCGCTGCCGCTCGCCAGATGCTCGCGCGCCACCTGCACGGGAGCCGCGCAGAAGCGGTTCTGCGTGAACACGCTGGCCACGGCGGCACCTTCATCGAGCAGAAAGACGGTGACGTCTTTGCGCCCCGGTTTTTTGATACCCGCTTCAGCGGTGCCGATACGAATCCCTGCAATGGGGCGAAGGTCAGATGCAAGGGGGGCAGAGAGATTCACAGGCATGGTTGTCCTTAAAAACCTTAAAAAATGCACTTGAAAATGCAAACTTAGGCCAAGTGGTCAATGAGACGGCCCACCCCCGTACCCGTGGACACCGCGCAAGGGCCGCCCCAGAGCGCCGGTGCCGTCCCCCTTGCGCAGCGCAGCTGCAAGAGAAGGGGGAAGCCGCGCAAGCGGCTCAGGGGGTTGTCACGCCAGCTTCCCGTGGCACTGCTTGTATTTCTTGCCACTGCCACAGGGGCAGGGGTCGTTGCGGCCGATACGCCCGCCAGCAGCGACCTTCTCCTGGACGCGCAGCGTGCGCTCGTCGACGACGGTTTCGGCATCGCCGCTCTCGTTGGGAGCGCTGTAGGTGACGTTGGCGATGCTCTCGGCGCGCTGCTCCATGTCTTCGGCGGCCTGATCGAGCTGCGTTGGCGACTGGATCTGCACCGTCATCAGCACCTTGGTGACCTCGTTCTTCACCATGTCGATGAGCTGGCGGAACAACTCGAATGCTTCGCGCTTGTATTCCTGCTTGGGCTGCTTCTGCGCATAGCCGCGCAAATGGATACCCTGGCGCAAATAATCGAGCGCACTCAAATGGTCGCGCCAGTTGGTATCGAAGGTTTGCAGCAGCACGACCCGTTCGAACTGGGTGAAGTTTGCTTCGCCTACCAGGGCCACCTTGGCGTCAAAGGCGTCGCGCGCGGCCTGGAGCACGCGCTCGAGCACGTCTTCGTCGGTGATCGAGTGGGAACTTTCGACTTCCTTTTGCAGTTCCAGGGGCAGTTGCCAATCATCAGCCAGCACCTTTTCCAGCGCCGGCAGGTTCCATTGCTCCTCCACCGATTCCGCTGGCACATAGAAACGCACCAGGTCAGACAGGCAGTCGTCGCGCATGGCGCCAATGACATCGGCAAGCTCGGAGGCATCGAGAATTTCGTTGCGCTGCTGGTAAATGACCTTGCGCTGGTCGTTGGCGACGTCGTCGTATTCAAGCAGTTGCTTGCGCACGTCGAAGTTGCGCGCTTCCACCTTGCGCTGGGCCGATTCGATGCTGCGTGTGACGATCCCCGCTTCAATCGCCTCGCCATCAGGCATCTTGAGACGGTCCATGATGGCCTTGACCCGGTCACCGGCAAAAATGCGCATCAGCGAATCGTCCAGGCTCAGGTAGAAGCGCGAAGAACCGGGGTCGCCCTGGCGGCCCGAGCGACCGCGCAACTGGTTGTCGATGCGGCGCGACTCGTGGCGCTCGGTGGCGATGATGCGCAGGCCGCCAAGTTCCTTGACCTGCTCATGGTCGCGCTGCCAGTCGCTGCGCAATTGGGCAATGCGGGCCTGCTTGGCAGCCTCGTCCAGCGACTCGTCGGCCTCGACAGTGGCGATGTCTTTCTCGACGTTGCCACCGAGCACGATGTCGGTGCCGCGGCCCGCCATGTTGGTGGCGATGGTGATCACGCCCAGCCGCCCCGCCTGGGCCACGATATCGGCCTCGCGTGCGTGCTGCTTGGCGTTGAGCACCTGATGCGGCAGACCCACCTTGGTGAGCATCTCGTCGATGATCTCGGAGTTTTCGATCGACGTCGTCCCCACCAGCACAGGCTGACCACGCTCGTGGCATTCGCGGATATCGGCAATGGCGGCCTCGTACTTCTCGCGTGTGGTCTTGTAAACGCGGTCGAGCTGGTCTTCACGGCGGCTCGGGCGGTTGGGCGGGACGACCATGGTTTCCAGGCCATAGATCTCCTGGAACTCGTAGGCCTCGGTATCGGCGGTTCCGGTCATACCGCCCAGATTGCTGTAGAGGCGGAAGTAGTTCTGGAACGTGATCGATGCGAGCGTCTGGTTTTCGGCCTGAATTTCCACGCCTTCCTTGGCCTCCACGGCCTGGTGCAGGCCGTCGCTCCAACGGCGCCCGGCCATCAGGCGGCCGGTGAATTCGTCGACGATGACCACCTCGCCGCCCTGCACCACATAGTGCTGGTCGCGGTTGTACAGGTGGTTGGCGCGCAGCGCCGCGTACAAATGGTGCATCAGGCTGATGTTGGCAGGGTCGTACAGCGACGCACCCTCGGGGATCAGCCCCTGATGCGCCAGCACGCGCTCGGCCGTTTCGTGGCCTTGCTCGGTCAGGAACACCTGGTGGGTTTTCTCATCCACCGTGAAGTCGCCCGGCTTGATGACGCCCTTGCCAGTGCGCGGGTCCTCTTCGCCCTCCTGGCGCACCAGCAGCGGCACCACTTTGTTCATCGCAACATACATCGCGGTGTGGTCTTCGGCCTGGCCGCTGATGATCAGCGGCGTGCGCGCCTCGTCGATCAGGATGGAATCGACCTCGTCGATGAGGGCGTAGTTGAGCCCGCGCTGCACACGATCGCCCGCCTCGTACACCATGTTGTCGCGCAGGTAGTCGAAGCCGTACTCGTTGTTCGTGCCGTAGGTAATGTCCGAACCGTAGGCCGTCTGCTTTTCCTCGCGCGGCATGTTGGGCAGGTTGATACCCACACTCAGGCCCAGGAAGTTGTATAGCCGCCCCATCCACTGCGCGTCGCGGCTGGCCAGGTAGTCGTTCACCGTGACCACGTGCACCCCTTTGCCCGACAAGGCATTGAGGTACACCGGCAGCGTGGCGGTCAGCGTCTTGCCCTCACCAGTGCGCATTTCGGCAATCTTGCCAAAGTGCAATGCCATGCCGCCGATCAGCTGCACGTCGAAATGGCGCATTTTCATCACCCGCTTGGAGCCCTCGCGCACCACGGCGAAGGCTTCCGGCAAAAGTGCGTCCAGATGCTCGCCGCCTGCCACGCGCTGCTTGAATTCCTCTGTCTTGGCACGCAAAGCCTCGTCGCTCAGCGCCTCGTAGGCGGGCTCCAGTTCGTTGATGCGCGCAACCGTCTTGCGGTACTGCTTGAGCAGGCGATCGTTGCGGCTGCCGAAAATTTTGGTGAGAAAGTTGGTGGCCATTCAGACATGGACCTCTCGCGACGGGTGAGCGCGCGAAAAATCCGCAATCCCTGTGAAGAAGTGGGTCAAATGAGGCCGAAAGCGGGAACTGCAAGCAAACCTTGCGCCCCAGGCACTCGGACCCGAAAGGAGGGGATTTTACCTGCGCGCCACCGGGGTGGCAGCGCCTGCGATTGGCGCAACACTGGCAGTCACCGACTGGGCGCGCGTAGCAGCGTCGCCTGCAGCGAGGAATTTCTTCGGATCCTGCAACACGCCCTGCACCCAGACTTCGAAATGCAGGTGGGGCCCGGTGGAACGGCCGGTGGTGCCTACCAGTGCGATTTTCTGCCCGCGCCGCACCAAGTCGCCGCGGCGAACAAACACCCGGGACGCATGCGCATAGCGTGTGATCACCTGATTCCCGTGGTCAATCTCGACCATATTGCCGTACTCTGGGTGAAACTCCTGGGTCACGACCACACCGCCGGCCGCCGCCAGGATAGCGGACCCTGTCGCAGCAGGGAAATCCAGGCCGGTGTGCAGCGCCGATCGACCTGTGATCGGATCGATGCGCCAACCAAATCCCGAGCCCACCATATGGCCAGGAACCGGTTCTTGGGTAGGAATCATGTGCTTGCTCAGGAGTTGGTCGAGCAAGCGCGATTCGAGCACCGTCATCAAGTCTGCCCGTTGGCCGCTGATCGCGTCCAGCTCATCCAGCGTGCGCTGCAACTCGTCCATGCTGAGCGGACGGCTCGCCACCAGCACGCCGCCCTGCCCCGGCGCCTTGCCGGGTTTGTCACCTGTGCTCGCTGGCAAAGGGATTCCGGCCAGACCGGAGACCCGGTCGCTGAGCGACTCCAGCTGCACCATGCGTGCCTGCATTTCCCCGACCTTGCGCGCCATGGCGTCCAGGTTCTGGCGCACGAAGCGGTTGCGCTGATCGGTATCGTCCTTGACGACCAGGCGCACCAAATCGCCAATGACGGGCCAGCCTTCGCGTGCACCCTTCAAAAATACCAGGTGGTAGAGGCCTGCGGCCACGCACATCAACATCAGCGAAAACACCAAACCCGCTAGAACCAGGCGCGTGCCGGAAAGTGTCAGCGTCCGGCTGCGCGCAAGACGCGCGTCCATGATAATTACCTGCATTTGCCGCCTTTAACTGCGTGGCTTCTGCCTTTGTTTATGCACCGCCGCCACCATGCCGTGACTTTTCAGCAGGCCGCCGAGGAGGCGCCTGTCTTGGCCCAACTCACGAGCCTTGCGCGCGATTCAAGCGCACGCCTGAATGCCATCGAACCGCTGGTTCCCCCGGCGCTCCGGGCGTCTTTGCGCGCCGGACCCATTGACGGTACGACCTGGTGCCTGCTTGTCCAGGGCAACGCTGCCGCTGCCAAACTGCGCCAGTTGCTGCCCGCCCTGGAAGCCCATTTGCGCAGCAAGGGGTGGGAGGTTAGCGCGATTCGCCTGAAAGTTCAAACTTAGGGCGCCTGCAGATGCTCTGGTCAAGGGCGGAAAATGCTTCGGACACCTTCGCGCCTGCTAGCGACTGCGCAGGGCACGGCTCAGCAGCAGCACCGGCACCAGCCCGACCAGCACCAGCGCGAGTGAAGGCAGTGCTGCTTCGCCCAGGCGCTCGTCGCGCGCCAGCTGGTAGGCCACCACCGCCAGCGTATCGCTGTTGAACGGCCGCAGCACCATGGTGGCGGGCAGCTCTTTCATCACGTCGACAAATACCAGCAGCGCGCCCGCTGCCGCAGCGCGGTTGAGCAAGGGCCAATGCACCTCGCGGGCCAGGCGGATACTGCCGGCCCCCAGCAACCGGGCGCTTTCGTCCAGGCTAGTGGGCAGGCGGGCATAGCCGCTTTCCACACTTTGCAGTGCCACGGCGCAAAAGCGCACCAGGTAGGCCCAGACAATGCCCACCGCTGTCGTGGTAACGACTGCCGCAAGCCCCAGGTGCGGAAATTGCTGCTGAATCCAGGCGACAGGCAGCAACACGCCAACGACAATGACGGCGCCCGGCACTGCGTAGCCCACGCCCACCAGGCGCGCCACGAAACGACCCGGCCCTTGCGGCGTACGGCGCCCGGCAAACCCGAGCACCAGCGCGAGACCCAACGCCAGCGCAGCGGTGATGCCGCCGAGCCGCACACTGTTCCCTGCCCATTCCAGAAAACGCTCCCAAGGCAGTACCGACCAATCGGCCGCCAGGGGCCGCAGCATGAAGCCCACCGGCGCAGCAAACCCCAGCACAACGGGCAGGCCGCACACCAGCCACGCAAGCACGGTGCCCCAGCCGGACAATGCTGTCGGCACAGCAGCTGCCCCACCCGCCCCACGGATGCTGAAACGCAAACGCCGTTGCGCGCGGCGCTCCAGCCACAACAGCACCAGCACGAATGCCAGCAGCATGGTCGAGAGCTGTGCCGCAACGCGCGGGTCGTCCATTGCCAGCCAGGCCTTGATGATGGCGGTGCTGAATGTCTGGATGCCAAAGTAGCTGGTGACGCCGAAGTCCGCCAGCGTCTCCATCAAGGCAAGTGCCACACCAGCCGCCACCGCCGGGCGGGCCAGTGGCAATGCCACTTCGGCAATGCGGCGCGAGAGTGGCGCGCCGAGCATGCGCGCGGCCTCCATCAATTGGGGAACGCGCTCGGCCAACGCCGTGCGCGCCAGCAAGTACACATAAGGATAGAGAGACACCACGAAGACCAGTACGGCGCCGCCCAGGCTGCGTACTTCCGGCAGCAGACGCCCTTCCAGCCCAAAGGCCGTCCGCACCCATGTCTGCAAAGGCCCACTGAATTGAAGGAAATCGGTGTATGCGTAGGCCGTGACATAGGCGGGCATCGCCAACGGCAGGAGGAGCAGCCATTCGAAACTGCGCCGGCCCGGAAAATCAAACAAGGTAACGGCAACGGCTGCGCCGGTTCCCACGACCGCAGTCCCAACGCCGACGCCTAGCGCCAGCCAGAGCGTCGTCCACAGGTACCCCGGCAGCACCGTCTCGGCCATGGCCCTGAGCACAGGCAATGGCGCCGTAGACGCTGTGCCCGGCAACCACGCGCCCAGCAAGGCGAGGACAGGCAAACCAAGCACGCCGGCAATCAGCAACAAGGGAAGGTGACGCAATACCGCGCGGAAGGTAAACAAGATAGGAAGTCGGAAGGTGCGCGGCAACGCCAGTTCAATGCAAATGAGAATTTTACGCATTTACAAACATAAAATGGATGAATGTTCCTGCAGCTATCAAATCTGGGCGTGCGCTACCCGGATCAAAACACCCCGGCAGTCGATGGCGTCAGCCTGGGCCTCCCCGCTGGCAGCATTGGCGTTCTGATCGGGCCCTCTGGCTGCGGCAAGACCACGCTCTTGCGCGCGGTGGCCGGGCTGGCGCCCGTTGAACACGGTGAAGTGCGGCTGGCCGGCGAATGTGTGAGTTGCCCGGGCCACGGTGTGCCTCCCGAGGCAAGGCACATCGGCATGGTGTTTCAGGACTACGCGCTGTTCCCTCACCTGGACGTGGGCCGCAATATTGCGTTTGGCTTGCACGGCATGGAGCGCCACGCGCAAACCCAGCGCATTGGCGAGGTTCTGGATTTGGTGGGTCTTCCGGGCCGCCAGGGAAGCTACCCCCACGAACTCTCAGGCGGACAGCAGCAGCGTGTGGCGCTGGCGCGCGCTTTGGCACCCCAACCCAAACTGATGCTGCTGGATGAGCCCTTTTCCAATCTTGATGTGGGCTTGCGCGAGCGTCTGGCGCACGAAATGCGTGACATTCTCAAGGCAGCAGACGCCACAGCGCTGTTTGTCACGCACGATCAACTGGAAGCTTTTGCCATTGGCGACCTGATTGGCGTCATGCAGGCCGGCAAGCTGGAGCAATGGGACGATGCCTACAGCCTCTACCACCGCCCCGCCACCCGGTTTGTCGCCAACTTCATCGGGCACGGCGTCTTCGTGCCGGCCTCGCTTGAGCAAGGGCAGACGGGCGTTGCCGTGCATACCGCCCTGGGCAGCTTGCAGAACCTGACCGATTGCCCCCTGCCTTCGCACTATGCAGATGGCAAGTGTGACGTGCTGCTGCGCGCCGACGATATCGTGCACGACGATGTATCGCCCGTGAAAGCCCGCGTGCTGCGCAAGGCGTTTCGAGGCGCCGAGTTTCTCTACACCTTGCAGATGCAGGGCGGCTTGCAGCTACAGGCCCATGTACCCAGCCACCACGACCATGCCATTGGCGAATGGATTGGCGTGCGCGTGCAGGCCGACCATGTCGTCACATTCGCCCGTGAGGCAGTGAACGCCTGAGACCGCTGCGGCCTCCAGCCACGCACCAAGCCTGCTCAGACGAGCAACCTGCGGCCCGTGATCCGCTCGTGTTCCGCCGCGGCAAAGCGGTCCGTCATACCAGCGATGAAATCCGCCACCACCCGTTCACATTGCCCTGGCGCTGCGGCAGCGCGGGCGAGGTAACCAGGCTTCATCGCCTTCGGGTCGGAAAGATAGGCCTGGAACAACTCACGCACCACGACTTGGGCGTTGTCCGTGGTCGCCACAACCTGCGGATGCCGGTACAGGTTGTCGAAGAGAAAGCGCTTGAGCGCCTGCGACTCGCTGCGCATCTCCGGGCTGAAGCAAATCAAGGGCTCGGCATGGCGGGCGCCGTCCACATCGGCCGGCGTGGCGCGCGCCAGTGCCGCCTGGGTCGCCGCAATGACGTCGTAGACCTGCGCGCTGAGCATGCGGCGAATGGTTTCGTAGAGCAGACGGCGCTGGTGATCGGGCATATCGAGCGAAGGGTACTCACCCAGCGCCTGCGCCCGGTAGCGCGCAAAAAGCGGCACCTGCTGCAGTTGCTCTTGCGTGATGAGCCCCGAACGCACGCCATCGTCGATGTCGTGGGCGTTGTAGGCGATCTCGTCGGCCAGATTGGCCAACTGGGCCTCCAGGCTGGGCTGGCGATGTTCCAGGAACCGGGCGCCGACACCGCCAGGCTCTTCGGCCTCCAGGGCCTGGGCATTCGTGCGCGAGCAATGTTTCAAAATGCCTTCGCGCGTCTCGAATGTGAGGTTGAGCCCGGCAAACTGCGGGTAGCGCAGCTCGAGCTTGTCCACCACACGCAGGCTTTGCAGGTTGTGCTCAAAACCACCATGCGAGCGCATGCAATGGTTCAAGGCATCCTGCCCAGCGTGGCCAAAAGGCGTGTGGCCCAGGTCATGCGCCAGGGCGATGGCTTCCACCAGGTCTTCGTTCAGGCGCAGCGAGCGCGCCACCGAGCGGGCCAGTTGCGCCACTTCGAGCGAGTGCGTCAGCCGGGTGCGAAACAGGTCGCCCTCATGGTTGAGGAACACCTGCGTCTTGTAGACCAGGCGCCGAAAGGCTGAGGAATGCACGATGCGGTCGCGGTCGCGCTGGTAGTCGCTGCGCGTGGGCGCGGGCACTTCGGGATGCCTGCGTCCGCGGGTGCCCGCCGCATGGCAGGCATAGGCGGCCAAACCAAAAATATCAGTCAAATCGGCCTCTAGCGCTTATTCCATATGCGCATACAGCTATGTATTCAATAGCATTCAAGGGCTTTGCCAAGCTTGTGCCTCAGTCGGTGGCGCAGCACAGGTCGATCACCTCACGCACCAAGGCATCGGGTGCCCCGCGCACCACGGCCTTGCCTGGGCCGTCGATCAGCACAAAGCGGATGTCACCTGCCTGCGCCTTCTTGTCCACCCGCATCAATTCGAGATAGCGCCCGGCGTTGTCCTGTGCATCGAGCACCGGGGCTCGCACCGGCAGGCCGGCCCGCTCGACCAAGGCATGCAGGCGCGCGCAGAACGCCGCATCCACCAAATTCAGGCGGCGAGAGAGCTCGGCGGCCATCAGCATGCCGGCGCCAACGCCCTCGCCGTGCAACCACACGCCGTAGCCCATGCCCGATTCAATGGCATGTCCAAAGGTGTGGCCAAAGTTGAGAATGGCGCGCAGGCCCGATTCGCGCTCGTCCTGGGCCACCACCTCGGCTTTGATCTCGCAACTGCGCCGCACCGCATGGGCAAGCGCCGCCTGATCGCGTGCGCGCAGCGCATCCATGTGGGCCTCAAGCCACTCCATGAATGCCATATCGTAGATAGGCCCGTACTTGATCACCTCGGCCAGACCTGCGCTCAGCTCGCGCGCCGGCAGGGTAGCGAGGGTGGCCAGATCACAGACCACCAGCAGCGGCTGGTGGAACGCACCCAGCATGTTCTTGCCCAGGGGATGGTTGATACCCGTCTTGCCGCCCACGGAAGAATCCACTTGCGCGAGCAAGGTGGTGGGCACTTGCACAAACGGCACGCCGCGCATGTAGCACGCGGCAGCGAAGCCCGTCATATCTCCGACCACACCGCCGCCCAAGGCGAACAGGATGGTTTTGCGGTCGCAGCCCTGGGACAGCAAGGCATCAAAAATCAGGTTCAGCGTGGTCCATGATTTGTGCTCTTCGCCATCCGGCAAGACTACCCCATGCACTTTCGCATACTTCGCCTCCAGGCTGGTGCGCAAGACTTGGGCGTACAGGGGCTCCACCGTTGTGTTGGTGACAATGAGCGCGGACGTTGCCGGCGGCAGTGTGGCAAAGCTGCTTGCCATGCCCAAAAGGCCTGGGCCGATAACGATAGGGTAGCTGCGGTCGCCCAGCTCAATAAAGACAGTTTGCATGTTCGTGGATACGGGCTAGCCAACAGAAGGTGCAGCGCCTGCGCGATCGCGGGACAGCGTGGCGTCGTGGATGTGAATCGAAGAGGACATGGCACGCAAAGTGTAGGACATGAACGTCGTGGGGCCAGCTTACCCAGGCTGGTGTGTGGGGGCTTCCCGCTCCAGAGGGCACAGGCGACACAGTCGCTGGCCCTTCCAAGGAATCGGCCACGGCGAGGCGAAGCGGGCAGTGGGATAGCGTCTTGGTTATGGGTGCGCCTTACCACCAGGCGGCACAACGCTGCCCAGTTCCAGTTGCATCACGACCATGTTCACCAAGGTCGCGACCGACGGGCGGCCGGTTTCAATCACGAAATGCGCTGTTTCGCGGTACAGCGGGTCACGCTCGGCATACAGGCTGCGCAGCCGCTCCAGGGGATTGGCGGTTTGCAGCAAGGGCCGCGTGGTGTCGTGGCGCAGGCGTCGGTAAATATCCTCGGGCAAGGCGTGCAGGTAAATCACATACCCAGACTGGCGTAGGCGCTCGCGGGTTGCGGGCCGCACGACTGCACCGCCCCCCGTGGACACCACCGTACGGCCACCTGCTTTCGTCAGTTCATCCAGCGTGGCTTCTTCGATGGCCCGAAAGGCCTCTTCGCCCTCGCGATCAAAGAACTCACGGATAGAACCGCCTATACGCGCCTCGATCAGTCGGTCCGAGTCCATGAAGGCAAATCCCAACCTTCGCGCGAGCTGCCGCCCAACCGTCGTTTTGCCACTTCCGGGCATACCAACAAGTGCAATCATGAAATTAACCGGCGTATCCCCATAGAACTGAAATCCAAGATCAACCTCGGGCTCGGCATCCCTCATCCGTTGGCACCAAAAAAAGCAGCCCCTTGGAGTTTATCCAAGGGGCTGCTACCAATTGTCAGTCAGGACAGGTCAGTAGCTATATCGCTACGTGCTTTGGCCTGCCTGAAAAATTAAGCCGCTACCACAATAGTCACCCTTTGATTCACGACGATTGATCCTCGGGTGGCTGTCACGATGAAAGTGTATGTCCCAGCCACAGTCGGCGTGCCCGAAATTATGCCGTCTGACGTCAGCGTGAGCCCTGCCGGCAAGCTTCCCGTCGTCGTCCAAACGACGGGTACGGAAGGATCGCCAATCGAGAAGGAGAGAGTGTTTGCATAGACAGTGCCCACCTTTCCTGCTGTCAATGCGCACGGAGCACTGACACTGCTGGTGCATCCGTCGATGGCAAATTCACCTGCCACGGTAACCATCAGATTTTTCGACACCAAGATGCCTGCGTCATCTTTCACGGTCACCGTCACCGAGTAACTGCCATTTTTCACTGTAGGCGTGCCACTGATCACACCATCAGAACTCAGCGTCAGGCCGGTGGGCAATGCACTACTCGACCATTGGTAAGGAGGCACCCCGCCTTGCGCCGTCAAAGCGGACGAGAAGAACATTCCGTTGACAACCGAAATGGATGCATCTGTGATAGTTAGCGGCACGGTGCCCGGTGCTGCATTTTGCACACTAACAGCCATCAACTGGGTGACCGGGTCTTGGATACCGTTGGAGACATCGTTGTCTGCCCGGTCCGTGGTCAATTCGAGCAGTATCACGCCTGTATCAGGCCCACTGGACAGGGAAACCAAACCCGTTCCACCAATAGTGCTCACCTGCACTGCGCTGCCTGACTGCGAACCTGCGAGCAAACGTGCCCCAGCCGAAGCGCCAAACGGGCGAATCCGGACCTGGAGATTAGCTGCAGCCGGGTTAGGAATGGGCTGGTTCGCGTCATCCATCACAAAGGCTTGGATACCGACGTTGTTGCGCAGCGAAGTCGTAGTGTTTTGTGTACCGAGATATCCAGGCGCCTGTGCCGTGCCACGCACACTCGCCGGTTTGCCCGTCGCAGCGCCGACCACAATATCGACGCTGGCGCTGGAAACCTGATTGTCCGCAGGATTGGTGACCGAGCAGGTCACCCGCGCCGTGCCTGACTTGGTGCCAGCATGAAAATGAAAGGAGTTCCCACCAGCGTTCGACCCTAGCGTGATGGAGCGATACGCTAGGGGGTTGCCGGCATCATCCTCGTGAGCCTTGTCGCCATCAAGGTAATACAACGCCCCAGAATCCAGCCCCTGGGACAGGTTGCAGGCAAAGATATCTTTTGCGCCTAGAATCGGCGCCCCACCTTCACTAGCATTCACATATACCGTTGTGGTATAAGTTGCATAGGCTCCGATGCTTGGACCTTGGCTGGAAATATTGATAGGTAACTGAGTTTTGTCCGCCGTCAACGTGATTGTGTAGGGAAGTTTGGTATCCCCTGGGCTTCCTCCTCCTCCCCCGCAGGCCGTCAGCACAGAAGAGATTACCAGGGCGGCAGCGCCAAATAACTTTCTCATTGTTCACCTCAATTTAAATTTTGATTTATCGCACGGGACCGCGATCGGAAATCACTTTAGGCGTGATAAAAACAAGCAGCTCATTTTTCTTGGATTCCTTGGTCCTGTTCTTGAAGAGATTTCCCATGACCGGAACATCTCCAAGGAGCGGAATCTTATTCTCTTGACTGGTTTCTTCCATCAAGAAGATACCGCCAATGACGACCGTGCCTCCATTTTCCACAAGCACCTGCGTCACGATGTGCTTGGTGTCAATGGCAACGCCCTGGGATGTGGTTTCCCCTCGGCTGTCCTTGTTGACGTCAAGATCAAGAATGATATTGCCTTCCGGCGTGATCTGAGGAGTGACTTCCATTTTCAACACGGCTTTCTTGAAAGCAATTGTTGTGGCCCCATTCGGCGCCGTAACGGAGTATGGGTACTCCGTCCCCTGCTCAATGATCGCCTTGGTCTGGTCTGCGGTGATGAGGTGCGGACTGGACACGATTTTGCCTTTACCGTCCGCCTCAAGGGCCGACAGCTCAAGCGTCAGAAAACGGTTTGCCGCCGAATTGAAGAGAGACAAAGCAAAACTACCCACAGCGGCGCCACTCGAAAGCGAAGCCGGCAAGTTAACGAAGTTACCAGAAGTGTCCGTGGCTCCCCCGGCGCCGCTGCTGGCGACAGCGTTGCTGTAGCTGGTGCCGAACACCACGCTATTGTTATTGCCCAGGGAATAACCGCCCGTTCCACCCTTGTTGGCGCGAAGATCTGTACCTCCCAAGCGCACGCCAAGGGAGCGACCAAAGGTGTCGCTGGCCTCGACAATTCGCGCTTCGATCAACACTTGTCGCACTGCGACGTCCAGTGATAGCAAGAGCTTGCGCACCTCCTCGATTTTGGCAGCGGTATCTGTCACGAAAAGCTGGTTAGTGCGTGGCTCTGCGATGGCACTACCGCGCTCGGAAAGAAAGCGCGACGTATTGCCTCCCGTTCCTCCGCCACCGGCGGATGTGAGCTGGTCCACCATTGCTGTGGCTTTGGCGTAGTTGAGCTGAAATGCCTGCGTGCGCAGTGGTTCCAGCTTTTGAATTTCCAGCGCTGCCTCAAAATCCTTCTTGGTGCGCGCGTCGATCTCGTCCTTCGGCGCTATCCACAGAACCGTGCCCGTCTTGCGCATACCCAGGCCTTTGGCGTCCATGATGATCTGCAGCGCCTGGTCCCAAGGCACATCCTTGAGCCGCAACGTGAGCGCTCCCGTCACAGTGTCGGACGTCACGATGTTGAAGTTGGTGAAATCGGCAATGACCTGCAGCAGAGAGCGCACCTCAATATTCTGGAAATTCAGCGAAAGCTTTTCTCCGCTGTAGCCAGGGCCTTGCGTCAACTTGCTCAGGTCCACCTTTTTCTGCCGAACTTCAACGACAAACTGGTTGTCGCTTTGGTAGGCGCTGTGCTCCCACTCGCCGATCGGCTCAATCACCATGTGGACGCGGTCTCCGTCCTCTGTCGTGGTAATGCGCTGCACCGGCGTACCAAAGTCGGTGACATCCAACTTTCTCCGCAATCCCTCAGCCAGTGAAGAGCGAAGAAAATCGACGGTCAATGTTTTGGCCTGCTGCCGCAAATCAACGCCCACCTGATTGTTTGCCAAGGCCACTACAATTCTGCCGGAGCCATCAGGGCCACGCCGAAAATCGATATCCTTGATGGGCAACACATCGCTATTACCGGACTCCGAAAATACCGTCTTCTGCGCAGAGGCGCTGCCGGCAGATGCCACAGGCTCCAGGACAACCAACAATGCATCCCCCTGAAGCTCTGTCCGGTACGCTGTTGGCTGCTTCAAGTTGAGCACCACACGTGAACGGCCCTGGGCTTGGACGACATTGACAGTTTTGAGGTTACCTTGGTTGATATCCACGACAGGCTTGTCCAATGCGCTTATTGCACCAGGAAAATCAAGTGCGATGCGTGCAGGTGACTGAGTAGCAAACCCAGTGGGAAGCGCGGCCAGTGGCTGCGTGAAATCAATACGCAGAACTTCCGAGCCACCTTGCAGCGATCCTGTCACAGATTTGATTGCGCCCTGTGCAAAAGCGAGAGAAGAGACAAGAGTAGCAGCGGTAGCGAAAGCCACGCCGCGAACAAAGTTCATCATATTGAAATTATCCCGCTTCATTTTTTCTCCCCCTCTTGCAGTTCCAGCGATGCCGTGCGCTCAACCCAGTCACCCGTGGCGTCCTGCACGATTTCACGAAGTTGAACTGCAGTTTCGGTGATATTTTTAATACGGCCATAGTTTTGACCGAGATAGTCGCCCACACTGACTTGGTAAAGCAAATTGTCCACCTTGAGGAGTGCAGTGGGTTTGCCTGCTTTCATCAAGCTTCCCACCATGGCCATGGAATCCAATGGAAACGCCTCCAATGGCTCTTTCCGACGGGCCAGCTCGGGGGCAATCAAGGCTGCATTCGATGCCGTTTGAGTAGAATCGCGCCGCAATGCTTGCGTCAGACGCTGAGGATTAAAGGGCTCCAAATCGCTTTGTGCAACATACGGCTGAGGCTCGAAGTGCTTAGGTTCGGTAAGGGGCGTCACATGGGGCTGGGTTTGTGCACGCTCCTGTGCCATCCATTCGCGCAATTCACCTTCACCCGAGGAATCGCACCCCATGAGAACCAGAACGACAGCACCTAGCAATGCAACATGGATTTGCTTCATTTTGGCTGCCCCTTCGCAACCTTGCGCTGGGCTTCAATTTCATCAGTATCTAGGTAACGGAATGTTCTTGCCGTCGCGTCCATAGTGAGATTGGCGCTATTCTTATCCTTTTCACTGGCTACGATAGCGATATCGTTCAAGGTCACGATACGAGAGAGATTGGCAATATCGGCCGCAAATGCACCCATATCGTTGTATCTTCCGGTCACACGAATAGCGATAGGGAGCTCTGCGTAATATTCGCGAATAATCACTTGCCCAGGACGGAAAAGTTCAAACTGCAGGCTACGCCCCACACCAGATTGGTTAATATCAGACAACAGCGCCGACATCTCTGCCTTGCTGGGAAGCTGTTTCTCCAGTTGAGTCACATATTGCTGAATTTGCTCTCGTTGTTTCTTCAAAAGATCCAAGCTCACCGCTTTGGCCAACTTGGTTTTGTAGTCTTGACGCAGAGTCTGCTCAGTAGCGCGCTCAGTGTCCAGCGCATCCCGATAGTCAGTCAGTTTTGCAAACCACAATACCACTGCAACCGCAGCAGCAATGAATATGCAGAGCAGATACCGCGGTAGAGGAGGCCACAGCGATGGGTCCTTGGTATCCAGATTTCGGAATTGGCGTTGCAATTTACTTTGCAATGCCGCCATGTCTATGGAGTTTTTTTGCTTTTTGGCCATGATTTAGTTTCCGGCCGCTGGCGTATTCACATCGCCATCTTTTGTCTTGTTTTCGCCACTGGACCGCTTCAACGTAAAGCTGAGGTTAAAGGCATACACGCGTCTCTCATCTCGCGGCGTCAATGCAACCTTGCTCGCAACAATTTCGACCAACTGCGGCTTCGACAGCCAAGGCGTGTTATCGGACAAATTTCGCAGCATCTCCGACACACGTTCATTGGACTGCGCCATACCTCTGATCGCAATCTGCTGGTTGGTTTGCTTCAGATTGGTCAGATAAACACCATCAGGCAATTGCTTGACCAGTTCGCTCAGCAGGTGCACAGGCAAATTACGATCTGCCTGCAAGTTCTCTACCGCTTTCTGGCGAGCACGCAGCGAAGCAATTTCGTCTTCAATGCCGGCGATCTCCTTGATTTGCCCTTCCAACACCGTGATTTCGCTGTGCAAAAAGGCGTTTCTGGCCTGCTGTTGCTCGATCATCATCTGGAACCACCAGTAGATGAGACCGGCGATTAGCAAGCCCACCAAAAATGAGGCAAACATCGTTGCCTGGAATGCTTCGCGCCGACGCTTGCGCGCCACCTCGCGATGCGGTAGCAGGTTGATGAGAATCACTGCAGGAACCTCCGCATCGCAAGACCACAGGATGTGAGGTAGGAAGGCGCCTCACGCACCATCTTCTTGATCCGAACCGAGCTCGACATCTCCATGCCTTCAAAAGGATTGACCACGGCGGACGGAAAACCTGTGTGCTGCGTTACCGCATCAGACAAACCCTGCAGGGGAGATGACCCCCCCGCAAGCAAGATGCGATCGACCCGGTTGTGCGGCGTACTGGTGAAGAAGAACTGCAATGCGCGTCCGACCTCCTGCGCCATGCTTTCAACAAACGGCCGAAGGACCACACTCGCATAGTCTTCTGGAAGATCACCGCTGCGCTTCTTGCTTTCCGCCTCTTCGACAGAGAAGCCATATTGCCGCATGATCAGTTGTGTCAGCTGCGCACCACCGAAAGCCTGGTCGCGGTCGTACAGCACCTCGTCATTGCGAATGACCTGCATGCTGGTGGTCATCGCCCCCACCTCGAAGAGGGCAACCAGAGAGTCCACCCCTTTGTTCGGGAACGCTTCGATAAGACGACTCGCTGCCAAGCGCGACGCATAAGACTCAACATCCAGAATCACCGCCTTGAGGCCTGCAGCCTCGGCCAAGCCTTCGCGGTCCTGAACCTTCTCGCGGCGCGACGCCGCAATCAGTACATCAACATCCCCTGGCGCATTCTTGCTCGGGCCGATGACACAAAAATCGAGACTCACTTCATCAAGCGAGAAAGGGATGTACTGATTGGCCTCCGACTCGACTTGCACCTCAAGCTCCTGATCGGTCATGCCAGCAGGCAATGAGATCTTCTTGGTAATGACGGCAGAGGGAGGCAAAGCAAGTGCTACAGATTTGGTACGCGTCCCGCTTTTCTTGACGACGCGTCGAACTGCCTCGGCCACTTCATCAAATTTCTCGATGTTGCCGTCAGTGATCCAGCCGCGCTCCAATGGCTCAATCGCGCAGCGCTCAAGAATTAACGCACCCGATTTGTCGCGCCCCAACTCCACCAGCTTGACGCTGGATGAACTGATGTCGATACCCAGCAGCGCAGGAGACTGGCGACCGAACAAGGATCCCGAAGAGATCAAGATGCCCCCTTGTAGTTGTACATATGAAGCAACAAAACTTCACATTTCACATGAATGCTAGCAGTAAGATACTTCTCCGGCAAAGAGTTTTCCCGTTGTAGCATCTTCAGAACGTTGTCAAAAGCAGACGAATCAGTTTCCTGCCGGAACAGAGAAGCACGGTGGCCTACTCTCAAAAATGAGAGCGCCTGCCGCGCAAAACCTAAGCCAGCGCGCAAGCTCGTATTCGGTTTTTTTATACTCGGTGCTTAGTTCAAACCGAAGCGATATGCCGCCCTCCACCCCGAAAAAGCCCACCCCTTCAACCGCAGGTCGTGCGGCACCCTCCTCCCCTTGGTGGAAATGGCCACTGCGGGTACTCATCTGGCTTTGTGGTTTGGCGGCTGCGGGAGCTGTTGCAGCCGCCTTGGTGATCGCTGTTGCGCTGGCATTTGCCTATCCGAACCTTCCTGACATCTCCGACCTTGCCGACTACCGCCCCAAGTTGCCACTTCGGGTCTACTCTTCCGAGGGCGCCCTGTTGGGTGAGTTCGGCGAGGAGCGGCGCAATCTCACGCCGATCGGGGACATTCCAAAGGTGATGAAAGATGCAGTCCTGGCCATTGAGGACACGCGCTTTTTCGAGCACGGAGGCGTCGACTACAAAGGCATGCTCCGCGCCGTAATGGCCAATCTTGGGAAGGTCAAAAGCCAGGGCGCATCCACCATCACCATGCAGGTGGCACGCAATGTGTATTTGTCTTCAGAAAAAACATTTACCAGAAAGATTTACGAAATATTACTTACGTACAAGCTTGAGCATCTGCTTTCCAAAAATCAGATTCTTGAGATTTACATGAACCAGATTTATCTGGGCAATCGCGCTTATGGTTTTGCTGCAGCGTCAGAGACGTATTTTGGAAAACCTCTCAAATCAGTTTCCATTGCGGAGGCCGCCATGCTTGCGGGTTTGCCCAAAGCCCCCTCCACCTACAACCCCATCAACAACCCCAAACGTGCGCGCATCCGGCAACAGCTCGTCATCGACCGGATGGAGGAAACCGGCTTCATTACCGCGGCACAGGCTGCCGAAGCTCGCAAGGAACCCGTTCACATCCGGACTGGGCCGGACGACACCCGTGTGCATGCCGAGTACGTTGCCGAAATGGCTCGCCAGCTGATTTTTGCGCAGTACGGTGCCGAGGCTTACACACGTGGACTCAACGTCTACACCACGCTCAGCGCCAGCGATCAGGACGCCGCCTACCATTCGCTGCGCCGCGGCATCATGAACTACGAACGGCGCCAGCACTATCGCGGCCCAGAGCAATTCATTGAATTGCCCAAAGACCCCAAGGAGATCGACGACGCGATTGACGACGCACTGGCCGACCACCCGGACAACGGCGATGTGCTCTCTGCCGTGGTGCTTGCGGTGGACAAGCGCAAGCTGACTGCGGTGCGCAGCAACGGCGACACCATTGAGGTAACCGGTGACGGGCTCAAACCCGTTCTATCCGGCCTGAGCGACAAGGCACCACCCAACATCAAATTGCGCCGGGGCGCGGTAATTCGCGTCGCACGCACCGACAAGGACGGATGGGAAGTGACGCAGCTTCCAGAAGTGGAAGGTGCCTTTGTCGCAATGGACCCACGCAGCGGCGCCATCAAGGCCCTGGTGGGTGGCTTCGACTTCAACAAGAACAAGTTCAACCATGTGACGCAGGCTTGGCGCCAGCCGGGGTCGAGCTTCAAGCCCTTCATCTATTCCGCTGCACTGGAAAAGGGCTTCACGCCGGCCACCGTGATCAACGACGGCCCCCTGTTCTTTGATTCTGCCTTTACCGGCGGCCAACCATGGGAGCCCAAAAACTACGATGGCAAGTTCGACGGACCCATGACCATGCGCTCGGCCCTGGCAAAGTCCAAAAACATGGTATCCATTCGCATCCTCCAGGCCGTAGGGCCGCGCAATGCCCAGGAATGGGCCACCCACTTTGGTTTCGACGCCGACAAGCAACCGGCCTACCTGACCATGGCGCTTGGCGCCGGCTCCGTGACGCCCATGCAGATGGCGGTGGGCTACTCCGTATTTGCCAATGGCGGTTTTCGCGTCAATCCGTGGCTCATTTCCAAGGTGACCGACTTCAAGGGCCAGATTATTTCGGAGACCACGCCTCCAGCCACCGACAAATTTCCACGCGCCATCGACGCCCGCAATGCCTTCATCATGGACAGTCTGCTACAAGAGGTGACGCGCTCGGGAACCGCCGCCCGCGCCCAGGCCACCTTGAAGCGCCCCGACCTGTATGGCAAGACCGGCACGACCAACGATGCCTGGGACGCCTGGTTTGCCGGGTTCCAGCCGACACTCGCCGCCATCACCTGGATTGGCTACGACACGCCGCGCAATCTGGGAAGCCGCGAAACGGGCGGGGGACTCAGCCTACCGGTCTGGATCAGCTTCATGGGCAGTGCGCTCAAGGGCGTTCCGGTCATGGAACCTACCGTGCCACCTGGCGTGGTGAATGTCGGCGGCGAATGGTTTTACGACGAATACGCGCGCAACGGCGTCGCGAGCCTTGGGTTGAATGACCAACCCGCACCGAATTCTCCGCTGACGCCCCAGGACGCTCCCGCGCCGGAAGAACGCAACAAAATTCTGGATTTATTTCGCAACTAAGCTGCGGGGCGGCAAAGGCCCCGCAGCGCCGTTGGCGGGGATCAGGCCTGGAAATTGAGCGAGAGGCCCGATTGCGCGCTGGCGTTCGCGCTCAGCGCTGCAAAGAACTCACCCGCGCCCTTGGTGTCCTGCCAGGCGGCGCCGTCAAAACGGTAGTGGTAGCCGCCGGAACGCGCCGCCATCCAGATTTCATGCAGCGGCTTTTGCTGGTTGATGACGATCTGGCTGCCGTTGGCGAACACCAAGGTGATCAGGCCACCGCTGCGCTGGCTGTCGATATCAGCGTCGGTTGCGTCGTTAATGCGGTCCGCGCATTGCTCGACGGCACGCAGCAATTGCTCGGCACGGTCAGCGTATTCCAGGTCGGTCATTACAATTTCCGCATGTTGAATGTTTCGCAAATTCTAGTGAGAACGCTTGGCCTTGCCGCCTGCGTGGCTGCGCTCGCCGCCTGTGGCCAGCGCGGCCCGCTGTTTCTCCCCAAGGCGCCCGCCGCCGCGCAGCGTGCCACTCTGCCGCAAACACTGCTGCCGGGCGACAGCGCGGTGCAGCCACCGCGCCCGTCTCTTCCACCCACGCCCCCCGCCTCTACTGCCCAATGAACCCTCCTGAACTTCCTGGCCGTCCGCATATCGCCTACCGCGGCGAGGCCCTGTACATCGAAGACTGCGCCGTAGCCGACTTGGCGCGTGCACACGGCACGCCGCTGTTTGCCTATTCCACGGCGGCCATGCACGATGCACTGGCGGCGTACCGACGTGGATTTGCCGGTCGCAAGTTGCTGGTCTGTTATGCCATGAAGGCCAATTCCTCGCTGGCGATCCTGCAATACTTTGCCCGCCAGGGCTGCGGCTTCGATATCGTTTCAGGGGGCGAACTGGTACGGGTCCTGGCAGCCGGAGGCGATCCGGCCAAAGTCATCTTTTCGGGCGTCGGCAAGACACGCACGGAAATGCGCCAGGCGCTTGACGCCGGCATCCTGTGCTTCAACGTCGAGAGCGAAGCTGAGCTCGAGGTCTTGAGCGAGGTCGCCACCCAGTGCGGTCGCCAGGCGCGCGTGAGCATTCGCGTCAACCCCAACGTGGACCCCAAGACCCACCCCTACATTTCGACCGGGCTCAAAGGGAACAAGTTCGGCATTGCGCACGAACGCACTCTGGCGGTGTACCAGCGCGCGGCCCAACTGCCGGGGCTGCAGGTGGCGGGCATCGATTTTCATATCGGCTCGCAGATCACCGAAGCGACGCCCTATCTGGACGCCATCGACCGGCTGCTCGACCTGGTGGAGCAGATCGAAGCCGCAGGCATCCCCATCAAGCACCTGGATTTCGGCGGCGGCCTGGGCATCGACTACGCTGGCGACACACCGCCCGCAGCCGACGCGCTGTGGCAGGAGTTGCTGGCAAAGCTTGATGCGCGCGGCTTTGGCGAGCGCCAGTTCATCATTGAGCCGGGCCGTTCGCTGGTCGGCAACGCGGGGCTGTGCATCACCGAGGTGCTGTACCTCAAACCCGGCGAAGCGAAAAACTTCTGCATCGTTGACGCGGCCATGAACGACCTGCCGCGCCCGGCGATGTACCAGGCGTTCCATGCCATCGTCCCAGTGCAGCAGCGGGGCGGCGCCGGCGCCACCTATGACGTGGTGGGCCCCGTGTGCGAGAGTGGCGATTGGCTGGCGCGCGAGCGCGCGCTCAATGTGCAAGCGGGCGACCAGCTTGCAGTGCTCTCCGCTGGCGCCTACTGCATGTCCATGGCGAGCAACTACAACACGCGCGGCCGGGCGGCGGAGGTGCTGGTTGATGGCGGCACGGCCCGCGTCATCCGCGTGCGCGAGACGCCAGACGACATGCTGCGCGCTGAGCGTTTGCTCGACTAACCACGTCGCAAGAAATTTAGACGAAATTGGCCTCTAGCGCTTATGGGTCAAGCGCTAGTAGCTATATTTTTAGTAGTATTACCACGAATGGGCGCCCGCGCATGCCTGCGCGGTGCACGGGCCACTTGGCGGTTTCGCAGTGCCTCCCACACGCGCCAGCCCAGCAGGGCGGCGAGGATGGCGCCGTACACCGCCACTTCGGCAAAATTGTGCTTGCCGGCGCGCATCCAGTAAAAATGCAGAATGGCCAGCCCTGCCACCGCGTACACACTGCGGTGCAGCCAGCGCCAGCGCACGGCGCCCAGCGCCTTGATGGCACGGTTGAACGAGGTGGCCGCCATCAGCGCCAGCAGCAAGCCGGCGAACGAGCCCACCAGAATAAACGGACGTTTGGCGATGTCCTTGGCGATGTCCCCCGCGTCAAAGCCCATGTCGAAGGCAGCGTAAGACAGCAGGTGCGCCAGCGCGTAGAAGGCAACAAACAACCCCAGCATGCGCCGAAAACGCGCCAACGCAGGCGTTCCGGTCAGGACGCGCAAAGGGGTCACGGCAAGCACGGCACACAAAAAGCGCAGGGTCCAGTCGCCCAGGCTGCGAATCAAGGCCTCCGCCGGGTTGGCGCCCAACTGGTTGGCCGCCGCCGCATACAACAGCCAGGCAAACGGCAACAGGCAGACGGTGAAGAGCACAGGCTTGGCGGCGCGGTGCATCAGCAGTTTTTTCATGGCGCTGCAACCGTTCAGAAGTTCTTTTTCAAATCCATGCCGGCATAAAGCTGGCCGACCTGGGCTTCATAGCCGTTGAACATCAGGGTCTTGCGGCGCTTGGCAAACAGCCCGCCTTCGCCGATGCGCCGCTCCGTCGCCTGGCTCCAGCGCGGGTGGTCCACCTCGGGGTTCACGTTGGAATAAAAGCCGTATTCCTGGGCCGCCGCCTTGTTCCACGCCGTGGCGGGCTCCTTGTCGGTAAAGCGAATCTTGACGATGCTCTTGGCGCTCTTGAACCCATATTTCCAAGGTACGACGATGCGCACCGGCGCGCCGTTCTGCTTCGGCAGCACTTCGCCGTACATGCCAAAAGTGAGCAGCGTCAGCGGGTGCATGGCTTCGTCCAGCCGCAGGCCTTCGGCGTACGGCCAATCCAGCACGCGCGAATTCACGCCCGGCATGGTGACCTTGTCGGCCAGCGTCACAAATTCCACGTATTTCGCGCCGCCGAGCGGTTCGACACGTTTGATCAGCTCGGCCAGCGAGTAGCCCACCCAGGGAATCACCATGGACCAGCCCTCGACACAGCGCAGGCGGTAAATACGGTCTTCCTGGGCGGAGAGCTTGAGCAGTTCGTCCAGGCTGAACTTGCCCGGCTTCTTGACCAGCCCCTCGACGCTCACGCTCCAAGGGTCAATCTTGAGCGTGCTGGCATTGCGCGCTGGGTCGGATTTGTCCGTGCCGAATTCATAGAAGTTGTTGTAGCTGGTGGCATCTTCATACGAAGTCGCCTTTTCCATGGTGACCGCGCCCGGCACCTTGGAGGCCATGCCAGGCAGCGCCGCCAGTTTCCCGGGATGCTCTGCGGCCGCCCGTGCGCTCCGCCCGGCCCAGGCGGCCAAGGTAGCGCCGGCAGCGCCTGTCGCCAGGCCGCGCAGCAGCAGGCGCCGTCCTTCGTACACGCGCTGCGGCGTAATCTCGGAGGGAACCGGATGCACAAACCCGTCGTTGCGATGAAAGATGGACATAAAAACTCCTGCTGGCCAGAAATGCGAAGCATTTCCGTTGCGTGGCAGCGTGACCTGAAAAATGCCAGGTGCACCTTGCACTGTGGTTCTAATTCGGCGAGCCCACCACCAAGGTTACAGCCAACCGAAAAATTTAGCGCGTCCGCCAGTGCCGCATGGCGGCGCAGGCAAGCCGCTCACAAGGAGTACGCAGCCGGGCGGCCGCTGGATTCACACGCGCCGCTGCGGTGCGACGCCTGACGTTTTATTCCGTATCCCAATCAACCGAGTGCGCGAAGGTGAAACGCAGACAGCACAGGCGTACTGGCGAAGCGAAGCCGACAAAGCAATCGTTTGATTTAAAAATGGAACTACAGTTCGCCGTAGCTGTGCAGGCCGCTCAGGAACATGTTCACGCCCAAGAAAGCAAAGGTCGTCACCACCAAGCCCACCAGCGCCCACCAGGCCGACACCGTGCCGCGCAGACCCTTCATCATGCGCATATGCAGCCAGGCGGCGTAATTGAGCCAGACAATAAGTGCCCAGGTTTCCTTGGGGTCCCAGCTCCAGTAGCCACCCCAGGCTTCGGCAGCCCAGAGCGCGCCCAGAACCGTGGCGATGGTGAAGAAGGCAAAGCCCACGGCAATTGCCTTGTACATCAGGTCGTCCAGCAGTTCGAGCGGTGGCAGCTTGCTGGCAATGTGCTTGCGGCCATACAGGATGCCGCCGACTGCCAGCATGGACACACCGAAATAGACCATCCAGAAACCAGTGCTGGCCTGCCCGGCCGTGGTGCGAAACACAATCGGCTCAAAGCACAACACCAGTCCCAGCGCGCCCAGAGGCGCCAGCCGGGTCCAGCTCGTCTCGGTCGCCTGCTTTTTGATGAGGTAAGCGAACGCCACCATGGCGGAGAGCGCGAAGGTGCCATAGCCAATGAAATTGGCGGGCACGTGCAGCTTCATCCACCAGCTCTTGAGCGCCGGCACCAGAGGTTGGATCTCCTGCGCCTCGCGCGCCACGGTGTACCAGAGCAGAAAACCCACCGCTGCGCTGACCACCATCAGCACGAAGGCGCCCAGCGCGCGCGTGTTGTAGTGCTCTTCGAAGTACAGATAGAACAGCGCCGTAATCCACGAGAACAGCACGAATACCTCATAGAGGTTGCTGACCGGGATATGGCCCACGTCTGCGCCCACCAGATAGCTCTCGTACCAGCGCACCATGGTGCCGGTGAGCGCCATGCCCACCGCCACCCAGGCCAGCCGCGAGCCGATGAGCGACAAGGCCGCGCCTTCACCGCGCGACGCCATGCCCAGCCAGTAAAACGCGGTGCTCATAAAGAACAGCACGCTCATCCACAAGATGGCCGATTGGCTGGAGAGGAAGTACTTGAGCCAGAACACCGATTCGGCGCGCGCCAGCTGGCCTTGGCCGTCGATCTGGTAGGAGGAAATGGCCAGCAGCGCCGCCCCCGCCACCACCAGCATCAGCACGCGCAGCGGTCGCCAGAACCAGCCCAGCGCCACCAGCGCGGGTATGGCGGCCAGCAAAATACCTTTTTCGTACACGTCCATGAAGGCCGCGTAGCGCTGAAAGGCAAACAGGCCGCCGCCCACGATCAGTGCGGCAAATAGCCAGTCAAATCCATTGCGCCGGGAAAACAACCCCTCATTGAGGGACATCGTCGTAGTGCCGGTGGTGGCCGTGTTCATGCTTTGCCTCCTGTGGGGCGTGCCCCAATAAGCTTTTCAGTCAAGCTGGCGAATTCGCGGTCGCCGTCCATGGTTTTGCGGTTGGTCGAGAGCGCCATCATGGCGCGGCTGCCGCTGCCCTCCGGCACCAGCCATACCCATACGCGCCGCTCGCGGATGAAGAGCATCGAGAAAACGCCCAAAATCAGCAGCGCACAGCCCAGATAGACCACTTTCTTACCAGGGGAACGCGCCACCTGGAACACGCTGGCCTGCACCTGGGTGAAATCCTTGAGGGCAAAAATCAGGGGTGCCGGATAGGCCTGTACATCACTCAGCGCCAAAACCGCCTGCGTCATGAATTCAAGGGTGTGCTCGTCGGATTTGAGTGGAGCAAGGCCGGCGCGCTCGCGTGTGAGCTGCGCCAATTCAAACAAGGTTCCATTGAGGATGCGCACCAACACCTCTCCGGCTCGGGAGCGCTCGGCGGCTGGCACGTTGTCTTTCATGAACTTGGAGATGGCGGGCAGGCCGCCATGGAACTCACCCGTGACCAGGTCCGCCGGTTCGCCGGTGCCGGCAAACAAGGTCAGCGCGCGCTCGGCCGATTGCTGCAATTGCGCTGCCAGTTCGGCGCGGCCTGTCGGCACCACTTGCTTGACGTAGCGCTCCACCGCCTGCTCCCGCGCCTTCGGGTCGGAGAGCGCGCGCCGCAGGCGTACAAAGCCGTCGATGCTGCTATTTTCGTCGGCCGGCACACGCAAATAGCGGAAGGGCGCGGCGGGGTCGTCGCGCGCACCCAATAGAAACACCGGAACGGTGCCCTTGCCCATGTCCACCGGCAGCATGTAGTTGTTGTATTCGCGCGCCTGGCCGGCGGCGTCGCGCAGCTTGTAGCTGATGCTCGGCCCCACATTGCGCAGTTCCTTGGTCTGCCCCGTGTTGTTGGCGGCGCCCATATGTGAATCGAGCGTTCGGCGCAGATCGACCTTGCGCACATCGGTGCCCGAACCGCTGGCGTCATCGCCCTCGCGGCCGAAGTTCTCGACATTGATCGTGCGCAGGCCGGTGAATTCAATGCTCAGCGCCTGCTCGCCGGTGCCCTTGACAAGCTGCGACTTGCCGCCAATGACGCCGTCGACTTCGAACGGCGTACCGCCCGGCGCCAAAGGCATGGCCGAGAGCTTGACGCGCGAACCGCCGTCGTCAAAGCTCGATTGGTAAATCTCAATGCCCTTGAAGCTCGCCGGGTGGTTCACTTCGATGCGCTTTGGCACCGCCTCTCCCGTGGCCAGGTCGTGCAGGACCACGTCGCTGGCAAACAGCTTGGGCATGCCCGTGGAGTAGTACTCGACAACGAATTTCTTGAGTTCCAGCGTGAACGGCAGCGGCTGCAGCAGAATGCCGTCGGACTGGCTCAGGATGGCCGTACTGCCCTGCGTGCCCTCGCTGACGACCAGGTTGCCCCGGTACGCGGGATTGCGCTCACTCATCCAATGCTGCGGGCTGACTTCGGAAATCAGGCCGCCGCCAGCGTAGGGCGTCTTGCCCCCTAGCCACATCTGCGCGCGCACGATCATGTCGCCGTCGAGCAAGCCCCCCAGGCACACCAGCACGATGGCGCTGTGGGCGGCGATATAGCCGATCTTGTTGGCCGCACCGGCCTTGGCCGCGACCATCCAGCCAGTGCCAGGCCCGGCTGCCGTATCGCGCTGCTGAAGCTTGACCTTCCAGCCGCCACCGACCAGCATCTTGCCAATGCGCTGCGCCTCTGCCGCACTGTCGCCTGCAAGCTGCGCCTCGGCCTTGTGGTGAAACGCGCGCAGGTTCTGCTCGCGGATGTTTTCCTTGTAGGTGCGCAGGTCGGCAATGATCTTCGGCGTGTTGCGCGCTATGCACAGCGAAGTGCTGACGACCAAGAACGCCAAAATCAGCAAAAACCACCAGGCGCTGTAGACGGCATTGAGCTGCAGCGCGAAAAACGCCTCGGCCCAGAACGGCCCGAACTGGTTGACGTAGTTCCCGAGCGGCTCGTGCTGCTTGAGCACGGTGCCAATAACAGAGGCAATGCAAATCACCGTCAGCAGCGCAATGGCAAAGCGCATCGAGGACAGTAGCTCGACCGCGCGGCGCAAAGGCTGTGAGGCGCTCCGGATGTAAACGCCTTGGGTAGTATCAGACATGAAGGGGGGAGTATGCAGCGCCAGAAGACAACAGGCGGGACCACCCTGTAGATGGACCCGCCTGCATTGGGGTTAGTCGCCCGCCAATGGTTCCCGGCACGCGCCCAGGCGGGCCGCGCCGCGCAGGCTGCTCAGCGCAGCCCGGCAATGTAATCGGAGACCGCGCGGATTTCGCGGTCATTGAGCTTGGCAGCGACACCGGTCATCGGAATGCTGTTGGTGCGCACGCCATCGCGGAACGCCTTGAGCTGGGCAATGGTGTAGTTGCCGTTCTGGCCCGCCAGACGCGGGAACCCCGAAGGAATACCGGCCCCATTGGGGCTGTGGCAGCCAGCGCAGGCCGGAATACTGCGGTCGGCAATGCCCCCGCGGTAGATCCGCTCACCCAGTGCAACCAGGTCTTTGTCCTTGGCGAAGCCTTCTTTGGCGGGCTTGGAGGTCAACCACCAGGCAATGTTCTTCATGTCGGCGTCGGACAGCATGGAGGCCATGCCCTGCATGACGGCGCTGGCGCGCTTGCCGGACTTGAAATCCTGCAACTGCTTGACCAGGTATTCGGGGTGCTGCTGCGCCAGCTTGGGATTCTCGGGAATCGTCGCATTGCCGTCCACCGCGTGGCAGGCCACGCAGACCTGCGAGAAACTGGCCTCGCCCTTGGCCAGATCGGGCTTGGCAGCCGGTGCCGGAGCGTCTGCCGCCAGGGCAGGAAGAGCGGGGGCTGCCAGCGCGGCAGCCATGAACAGGGAGGCGAGCAACTTCATGACGGGGATTTTGTTAGGTGGCGCGAAACCGGGCAATTCTACAATGCCGCTCCAACCCCACTGGCCTCTTCCATGACCGCTTCTGATCCTGCACAAAGTGTTGGCACCTTTCCGCCTACCGCCGACGCCAAGAGTGCGATGGGCTGGATGCACACCGCGCGCTTCCTGACCACGGCGGCCCAACTGCACCAGTTGCCCACGGTGGAGGTGCCTGAGATCGCCTTCGTCGGGCGCTCCAACGCGGGCAAATCCTCGTGCATCAACACGCTCACGCAGCAAAAGCAGCTCGCCTTTGCCTCGAAGAAGCCGGGGCGCACGCAGCACATCAACCTGTTCTCCCTGGGGCGCCAGAACACCACCGATGCGGTGCTGGCCGACCTGCCCGGCTATGGCTACGCGGCGGTGTCGCGCTCCGACAAGATGCGCTGGCAACAGGTGATGGTGAACTACCTGGTGCACCGGGAGAGCCTCACCGGCATCGTGCTGCTGTGCGACCCGCGCCTGGGCCTGACGGGCCTGGACGAAGCGCTGCTCGAAGTCGTCCGACCGCGCGTGGAAGACGGCCTGAAGTTCCTGGTGCTGCTGACCAAGGCCGACAAGCTGACCCGCGCCGAGCAGACCAAGGCGCTGTCGATTGCGCGACTGCAAACCGGCGGCGGCGAGGTGAGGATGTTCTCCGCGCTGAAAAAGCAGGGCGTGGACGAGGCCGCGCTGCTGCTGTGGCAGTGGGCGCACCCACAGGCCGAGGCAGTTGCGCCTATTGCCCCAGCAGATTCAACGCTGAAATTTTGATCCAAACAGGCCTCTAGCGCTTACTCCATAAGCGCTAGCAGCTCATTTATCAGGAGCATTTGTGGTCTCTACGCGCAGCATTTCCCTGCCCCACGGCATCACGCTCGATTGCCGCGTCAGCGGCGATCCAGCGCGCCCGGTGCTTCTGTTCCTGCACGGTTTCCCCGAGGGCGCCTTCATCTGGGACGCGCAGCTCGCGCATTTCTCCCGGCCAGAGCATGGCGGCTACTACTGCGTGGCACCTTATCTGCGTGGCTTTGGCGCCTCCAGCAGCCCGGCGGGCGCCGAGGCCTACCGCCCGCGCTATCTGGTGCAAGACATTGATACGCTGATCGCGGCCCTGTGCCCGGGCGGCGCGGTGGAATGCCTCGTCGCGCACGACTGGGGCGGCGCCGTGGCCTGGAACCTTGCCAACCAGAAGCCCGAGCGCATGCGGCGCCTGATGATCGTCAACTCGCCCCACCCCGGCGCCTTTGTGCGCGAGCTGCAGCACAGCGCTGCGCAGCAAGCGGCCAGCCAGTACATGCATTTCCTGCGCCGCGACGATGCCGAGGCATTGCTCGCCGAGGACGACTTCCACCGCCTGTTCGGCTTCTTCAGCAACACCGCAAGCGAACCACCCGCCTGGCTCACCGAAATGGAACGCGCGAAATACCGCGCCCTGTGGCGGCAGGGCCTGCATGGCGCCTGCAACTACTACCGCGCCACGCCCTTGCGCCCGCCGCGCGCCGGCGATACCGGGGCAGAGTCCGTGCAGATGCCGGACAGCATGTGCACCATCCAGGTGCCCACGCGGGTGCTCTGGGGCAGCGACGACTTTGCCTTGCTGCCCAGCCTTCTGGAGGGGCTGGAGGCTTGGATTCCAGACCTGGAAATCCACCAGATTCCCGGCGCCTCGCACTGGCTGGTGCACGAACAGCCCGAACGGGTAAATGCGGAATTAACCGATTTCCTGCAATCAAAAGGATAGCTTTTAGCGCTTACCCCATAAACGCTGGAGGCCATTTTCCATAGTTTTCCAGCCTGTAAAGACTCGGCGCTGCCGCCTGCAGACTTGGCGCGCGTCGAAACCGGCGCGCCTTCAGGGGGAGTCAATACAAGCTCTTTTCGCCCTCCGGCCGCGTTTTGAAGCGCTTGTGCACCCAGTAGTACTGGCCGGGCTCGGGCCTTACCCATTCTTCCAGGCGCCGATTCATCTCGGCCGTATCGGCTTTCAGATCGTCCGTAGGGTAGTGCTCCCACGCCGGGGTGATCTCGGCCACGTAGCCGCCGGGCACCAGCCGCGTGGCCATGCCAATGACCTTGGCGCGCCCCAACCGGGCAAAGCGGGACAGTGAGGGCACGGTGGCGGCGGGCACGCCGAAGAAGGGGACAAAAAGCGAGTCGTTGCGGCCGAAATCCATGTCAGCGAGCAGGTACAGCAGGCCGCCCTTGCGCAGATTCGACAGAATCGGCTTCACGCCGTCCTTGCGGTTGAGCATGCGCACGTCGCCAAAGCGCTGGCGGCCATTGCGAAACCAGGCGTCCACGGCCGGATTGGGGTGCGTCGAGAAGATGGAGGTAAAAGCGCGTGGCGTGTGCAAGGTCAGTGCCGAGCCGCCCGCGTCCATGCCGTAGAAATGCGGCGCGAAGAGGATGGTGGGCGCGTTGCCTTCCAGCTCCTCCAGCGCCCCCGTCAGACGCACGCGGCTGAGCACTGTCTCGCGTGGGGCAAACCACAGCCAGCTGCGGTCCAGCCACGACTGGCAGAACGCCACGAAGCTCTGGCGCGCCCAGCGCCTGCGCGTAGCGGCCGATTCCTGCGGGAAGCACAGCGCCAGATTGCGCAGCGCGACGCGCCGGCGCGGAACAGCCAGGACAAACAGCACCTCGCCGATCACCCAGCCCAGCGCACGCAGCAGCGGCAGCGGCACATGGGCCAGCAGGCGCATCAGCGCCACCCCCATCTTTCCGCTCATGCCGCGCCCTCCCCCACCGCCATACCCACAGGCGCCGGCCCGCGCGGACGCTTGTAGCGTGCGTAGCCCCACAGGTACTGCTGGGGGCACTGGCGAATCAGATGCTCCATGGCGCGGTTGATTTGCGTGGCGGCAAGCACCGCATCATCGGCCAGCGGTGCCTCAAGGCGTTCGAAATGCGTCACGAAGCCCCGGCCCTTGGGCAGGCGCTCGCAGTAGACGATGAGCACCTGCGCCCCCGTCTGCTGCGCCAGGCGCGCGGCCAGCGTCATGGTGTAGGCGTCCTGCCCGAAGAACGGCGCCCACACGCCCTGGCCATCGGGCGGCACCTGGTCGGGCAGCAGACCCACGGCCTCGCCTCGGCGCAGCGCCTTGATCATCAGGCGCACGCCAGTGAGGGTCGTCGGAACGGCCTGCATCGCCGGGCGGTTGCGCGCCGTTTCCATCATGCGTGCCAGCCAGGCTTGCCGGGCAGGGCGGTAGAGCACGGTAATCGGCCCGTACCGGTCGCCCCAGCGGCGCGCTGCGTCCTGCGCAGAGAGCTCGAAGCAGCCCAGATGCGGGGTCAAATAGATCACGCCACGCCCGGCGGCATACGCCTCGGCCACCAGGCCCTCGTTGACCAATGCGCAGGCTGGCGTACTGCCAAACCACAGGCGCGGAATCTCGGCCGCGGTGCGTCCGGCCTGGGCCACGGCGGCACGCACCTCGGCAAAGCGGTAGCCTGCCCGTGCGGCGTTGGCGACGAAGCGGCGCCGGTAGGTCGGCGAAGCCAGAAAGGCGAGCCAACCGAGCAATGCGCCCAGAACATGCATGAAGCGCAAAGGGATATGGGCCAGAAGGCGTACGAGAACAGGCATTAAAATGGCAGGGTCGCTGAGTTAAATGAGCAACTTGCAGAGCGACGTTAAACAAGACTGCTAAAGCGTTCGCCAGAGCTTCAAAAGGCTGCGGGCAACGCCCCACCAGCCAGCACAGGAGTTTATTCAAATGGCGAACGACTTTCTCTTTACTTCCGAATCCGTCTCCGAAGGCCACCCCGACAAGGTCGCCGATCAGATTTCGGACGCCATCCTCGACGCCATCTTCACGCAGGACCCGCTCTCGCGGGTAGCCGCCGAAACGCTGTGCAACACCGGCCTCGTGGTGCTCGCTGGCGAAATTACCACCAACGCGCATGTGGACTACATCCAGGTGGCGCGCGACACCATCAAACGCATCGGCTACGACAACACCGAATACGGCATCGACTACAAGGGCTGCGCCGTGCTCGTCGCCTACGACAAGCAGAGCAACGACATCGCCCAGGGCGTGGACCACGCAAGCGACGACCACCTCAACACCGGCGCGGGCGACCAGGGCCTGATGTTCGGCTACGCCTGCGACGAAACGCCCGACCTGATGCCAGCGCCCATCTACTACGCGCACCGTCTGGTCGAGCGCCAGTCGCAACTGCGCAAGGATGGGCGCCTGCCCTTTTTGCGCCCCGACGCCAAGAGCCAGGTCACGCTGCGCTACCGTGACGGCAAGCCGCACAGCATCGACACCGTGGTGCTCTCGACCCAGCATTCGCCCGAAATGAGCCTGGGCGACAAGATGAAGCCCGAGTTCTACGAGGCAATTCGCGAAGAGATCATTCGCCCGGTGCTGCCGGCCGAGTGGCTCACGGCGGAGACCAAGTACCTCATCAACCCCACCGGCCGCTTTGTCATCGGTGGTCCGCAGGGCGACTGCGGCCTCACGGGCCGCAAGATCATCGTCGACACCTACGGCGGCGCCTGCCCCCATGGCGGCGGTGCCTTCAGCGGCAAAGACCCGACCAAAGTGGACCGCAGCGCCGCCTACGCCGCCCGCTATGTGGCCAAAAACATCGTCGCTGCCGGCCTGGCGCGCCAGTGCCAGATCCAGGTCGCCTACGCAATTGGCGTGGCCCACCCGATGAACGTGACGATCTACACGGAGGGCACCGGCGTCATCCCCGACGACCAACTGGCCAAGCTGGTGCAGGAGCATTTCGACCTGCGCCCCAAGGGCATCATCCAGATGCTCGACCTGCTGCGTCCCATCTACGAAAAGACCGCCGCCTACGGCCACTTCGGCCGCGACGAACCCCAGTTCACGTGGGAAAAGACAGACAAGGCTGCCACGCTGCGCGCGGCAGCGGGCCTGTAAGGCCCTGAGCGCAGCGAACTTGGCTGGCTTTCGGCGCAGGCTCATATCGGCGCAGCCGATGTGAAGG
>NZ_JBWKZM010000011.1:68161-123254 GCF_059424465.1 Simplicispira sp. GW247-4R2A
GCCGCAAGGCCCGGCCGAAGCCAACGCACCGACAAAGCCGCAGCCCTGCGGGCTGCGGCCGGGCTGTAAGCCCGCTGCGCGAGAGCGCAGTGTCGGTGTGCGGGCGAAGCTCATAGCGCGCAGCGGTGTGAGCGCAGACCAAAAGACAAGGCTGCCACGCTGCGCGCGGCAGCGGGCCTGTAAGGCCCTGAGCGCAGCGAACTTGGCTGACTTTCGGCGCAGGCTCATATCGGCGCAGCCGATGTGAAGGGCCGCAAGGCCCGGCCGAAGCCAACGCACCGACAAAGCCGCAGCCCTGCGGGCTGCGGCCGGGCTGTAAGCCCGCTGTGCGAGAGCGCAGTGTCAGTGCGCGGGCGAAGCTCATAGCGCGCAGCGGTGTGAGCGCAGACCAAAACCGGACAAGGCCGCCACCCGAGCCATGCCCCAAGGCGCGTTTGCGCCAGATTTCTCTCTAGGGGTCCAGGCGTTTGCGTCCGGACGCATCGCACGGCGGCCTATCCTGGTGGCCGCACCCGCTCGATTTGATTGAAAATCCACCCTGGCGCTTGGTACACAAGCGCCAGCAGCTCATTTTTTTGAAGCATGTACGACACCGCCATCCTGATCGGACGTTTCCAGCCCGTGCACAACGGCCACCTGGCGCTGCTGCGCGACGCATTGGCTGCCGCTCGCCAGGTCGTCGTGGTGCTGGGCTCGGCCCATGCCGCACGCTCCCCGCGCAACCCTTTCACCTGGCAGGAGCGGGCAGCGCTGCTGCGCGAGGCGCTGCCAGAAGCCGAACGCGCGCGGCTGCGGGTGCTGCCCGTGCGCGACTACTACGACGAGCCCCGCTGGGCACGTGCGGTGCAGGCCGGCGTGCAGGAGCTGCTGGCGCAGCAGAGCGGCGCTTCGTCACCCCACCAGATCTGCCTCGTCGGCCATTTCAAGGACACCAGCAGCGGCTACCTGCGCAGCTTCCCTGCCTGGCCGCTGCGCGCGCTACCGCGCCAGGGCGATGCCGACGCAACGGCGTTGCGCGACGCGTATTTCGGCGGCCAGTCCGCCAGCGCACTGGCCGGACAAATTCCGCGCGCAGCCGTCGCGTTTCTTGACCGTTTTCGCGAGACGGCCGAATTCACACGCTTGCAAACGGAGTGGCGTGCCTTGAAGCAAAGCCACGCCGCCTGGGCGGGCGCGCCCTACCCACCGGTGTTCGTCACCGTCGATGCGCTGCTGCGTGCCTGCGGCCACGTGCTGCTGGTGCGCCGGGCGCACGCGCCCGGGCAGGGCCTGCTGGCACTTCCCGGGGGGTTCATCGACGTGACTGAAACCTTGTGGCAAAGCTGCTTGCGCGAGTTGGTCGAAGAAACGCAGTGCAGCCTCACAGCGGCCGAGTTGGCTGCGGCGCTGCAGGGCGTGGCCGTATTCGACCACCCGGGGCGCAGCCAGCGCGGGCGCACCATCAGCCATGTGCATTTTTTTGACGTCCCGGGTGCTGCACTTCCCCCAGTGCACGGCGGCGACGATGCCGCCGAGGCGCTGTGGGTGCCCGTGGGCGACCTGCCGACACTTGAAGCGCAGTTCTTCGACGACCATTTTCATGTCCTGGACCATTTCCTGGGCCTGCTGCCGCGTGCAGAAGCGGGCACGCCCTACGCACCGCCATCCCGCACGGCAGACCTGTGACCCGCCCTGCCTTATTGCCAGGACTGCACTTGCGGGTGTGGACGCACAACTGGGCGGTGCGCGACAACCAGCCCCTCGTGTCCCATCTTGGCTTGGTGCTTGACCGCAGCCGCCGCAGAGGCGACGGCATCGGGTTTGTCGAAATGCCCGGGCTCGATGACGATGGCACCAAGCGACAGCGTAGTGAACGGGAAAAACCTCCGTACGCCGTGCCGATCCTCTGCATCGATGCCGCCGCGCCGCAAAGCCTCCTCATCGAACAGATCCCGTGCACGCTCGTTGAAAGACTCGAGGATGAGCCGACAGCGCTGCTCCCAATCCTCGCTCTGGAAAAGAATCATGAAGTCGTCGCCGCCCACATGGCCCAGGAAGTCTCGTTGCGGCTCGCAATGCGAGACCAAGGTGCGAGCCGCCAGGCGGATCATTTCGTCACCTTGCCAATACCCGTAGTGGTCGTTGAATGGCTTGAAATCGTTCAAGTCGGCGTAGCAGGCCACGAACCGTCGCCCCGCCTTCAGTAAGCGCCGTATGTGCTCGTTGATGGGAATATTGCCAGGCAAGAAGGTCAGGGGATTGGCATGCCGGGCAGCTTCGATGCGCACCTCGGTGACAAGTCTCACCAACTGCTGCCCACTGCCCAGGCCCGCGTATTGGCCGTTTTCCGTGACGATGAAGCCTTCCGACAGGTAGCGCTGGTCGGCCGAGATGAGCACGTCGGTCATGGCGTCAACGCCAGCATGCTTTTGAAGCACCAAGGGATTGGTGTTGGCGAACTGCATGGCCGGACGCCCTCCAAACAATTCCTTGAAAAACGGCCTGGAGTAGCTGTCGTTGAACGTCTGGCGAATGACCAGCCCCACAGGGCGGCCGCTGTCCACCAACGCGATCGCTTTGAGCGAACCGTGGGTCTGGAACACCTCGGCCAGTTCGTTCACCGTGATTGCCGGATGCTGCGGCTCTACCCACGTCGTCACGCGCGCGAGCGTCACATCGCCACCGCCAGCCCGCGCCAGGCTGGGCAGCACTGAGATTTCAGCGCTGGCAATCACGCCCTGCGCGGCAGGCAGAATGTCCAGGGCGGGCCGCTGCTGGGGCCGCCCCAGGCCATACCCTTGACCCAGTGCGATGCCCAGATCGCGCACGACACGCAGCTCGGCTTGCGTTTCGATCCCCTCTGCGATAAGCGTCGAGCCAAAAATCTCTGCCAAATGCACCAGGCCTCGGAGGGTTTGCACTTTGACCGGGTTGGCCTCGACCCCTGCGATGAAGTACTTGTCGATCTTGACGTAGTCGGGCCGCAACTCTGCCCAGAGACGCAGGCTTGAATGGCCCTCGCCATAGTCATCCAGCGCAAATCGGACGCCGCAGGCACGGATCTGCGTTGCCGCATGGATCAGCCGTGAGATATCCATTGCGTGATCGTGCTCGGTGATCTCGATGACCAGGGAGGATGGAGACACGCCTGCCGCTTCCAGCGCCCATGCCACGCCCGCTGCGGTCAATCGATCGACCATCTCGACGACGGCGAATGCGCTCAAGTTCAAAAAAAGCAACCGACCCGCAAGGCTGCTCCAGGTGCGGATGCCTTCGTCAAGGCAGGCTTGTTCAAGGCGTACCAGCAGCCCTTGCTCTCGAGCAGCATGAAACAGTTCGTCCGGGTTGCGTATGGCATGGCCCGCAGGCAGACGGATCAGGCTCTCATGGGCCACAACCGCTCCGTTGTCCAGCCGGGCAATGGGCTGGTAGTGGGCCCGCAGCGTGTTTTCGTCGAGCAGACGGGAGATGGACATGGTGTGAGACCCAGGAGCCGATGGCACAGGTCCGCTCACAGGGGAAGGATGCGCGGGCCGATCTCTGACCCACGGTCCCGCAATCGCCTGTTCAGGCGCCCATGCGTTGGTTTGGCGGTATTGGTTCAGCATAAGAGCCTGTTTGCGTTCTAAGCACCGGCGCCGACCAGCAGCGCGCGTCGCCCAGCCGGCGGCAGCCTCACGGGCGCGTGCTCTGCCGGCTTGGGCAGCACAAAGCGGCCGACCAGCGCCGACAGGTCGTGCGCCTGGCCGAGCAGGCTCTCGGCCGCCGCGGCGGATTGCTCCACCAGCGCGGCGTTCTGCTGCGTCATCTGGTCCAGATGCGACATGGTCGCGTGGATGGCGGCGATGTCCTGGTTCTGCGCCTGGTTGGTGGCCTTGATCTCGGCCATGGCTTCGGCCGCGTGCGTGATCGACGCGACCACCCGCTCCATGGTGTGGCCGGCATCGCCCGCCAGACTGGTGCCGGCATCCACCTGCTGCACCGATTCCATGATGAGCGTCTTGATCTGGCGCGCCGCTTCCGCTGAGCGGTTCGCCAGGCGGCGCACTTCGCTGGCCACCACGGCAAAACCCCGCCCCTGCTCACCGGCATGCGCCGCCTCAATCGCTGCGTTCAGCGCGAGGAGATTGGTCTGGAACGCAATCGAGTCGATCACCCCGGTAATGTCGGCAATCTTTTGCGAGCTGCGGGAGATCTGCTGCATGGTGGACACCACGCGCGTGACCACGCCGCTGCCTTGCTGGGCTACGCTGGCGGCTTGCACGGCCAGTGCCTCTGTGCGCTGTGCAGTGTCGGCCGACTCCTGCACCTTGCGCGTGACGTACTCCAGCGACGAGGTGGTCTCCTGCAGGCGGGCGGCGGTCTGTTCCGTGCGGCTGGACAGATCCGCGTTGCCGTTGGCGATTTCCGCGGACGCCATGCGAACGCTCTGCACGGAGGCGCTCACCTGCTGCACCAGGGTGCGCAGCGCTCCCTGCATCGTGGCGAGCGATCCGAGCATGTGGCCCGTCTCGTCGCGCGCGTGGCCGACGATATCGTGGCGCAAGTCCAGGCCCGCGACGCGGTCGGCCGTGGCGCTGGCCAGGGCGATGGGCCGCGTGATGCTGCGCACCAGCCACAGCGCCAGCAGCGTGCCCAGCACCAGCGACAGTCCACCGAAGGCCAGCAGCGACAGGCGTGCGACTTTGCTCAGCTCCGCCACGCGCAATGCCGCCAAATCGATCGCTTGGCGCTGTGAGTGGGTAAGTTCGTCCAAGGCCTGCAGAAGGGCCCGAGAAGAGGGCAGGAAGCGCTCGGCGTAGACCTTGTTGATACGCGAAGTCAGGCCCGAATCGCGTGCGGCAACCAGTTCGGTGCGGGCCCGCAGAAAGCCCACCTCCATGCTGCGCACATGGTCCAGCCGCTGGGCATCGTCGTCGGTGCTGAGCTGCTTCCCAAGCTGCGCGATGAGGGTGTCGTACTGCCCCTGCGTCTGCGCGATGTCGGCTCCAAGGATTTCACCCACCTCGGGTTCGGAACTCAGGGCGACCGCCTTGTAGCGCTCGGAATTGATCGCCTGCAGCCGGTAAGCATCGGCCACGAGCCGTTCGTTCGCCACGCTGCGCTGCACCATGGCTTCGGTCGACTGGTTGATGCGGTAGAGCGACCAGATCCCGATGGCCGCGCCGACAAGGCTCAGGGCCAGGACGGCCAGGAAGACGGAGATCAAGCGGCGCCCCAGGGAGCCGGTAGCGGAAGGCGTGGGCGAGGAAGGCGCGTCGATGGACATGTCACAAGGTGCGAAAGGGAAAGGCCGCCGGATGGGCGGGGCATCGAATCGCCGCAGACGGTATTTGCGGCACTGCAACACACTGTGCGCTGCAAATGTGTCAGTTTGTTTTCAGTGGTGTGCCGACAAAAGTGCGGCGGCGTTCCCCAGCCGCCGCCATCGCAATCGCACAGCGCCAACCCTTGAAACCAGGCCAAATGCCCTTATCATTAGCACTCGTCCAATGCGAGTGCTAGCAACCTGCACGGACTGATATCACCGAGCGCCTGCCCTGCCAGGCGCTTTGCCTTCACGGCGCATTTTTTGAACCAGGAGTACTGCAATGAACCTTCGTCCCCTTGCTGACCGCGTGATCGTCAAACGCGTCGAGTCCGAAACCAAGACCGCTTCGGGCATCTACATTCCCGACAACGCCGCCGAGAAGCCCGACCAGGGCGAAGTGCTGGCGGTTGGCCCCGGCAAGAAGAACGACAAGGGCGAACTGGGCGCGATGAGCGTCAAGGTCGGCGACCGCGTCCTGTTCGGCAAGTACAGCGGCCAGACCGTCAAGGTCGATGGCGACGAGCTGCTGGTAATGAAGGAAGACGACTTGTTTGCAGTCGTCGAGAAGTAATTCAAACGCTATTTATTCGATAGCTACTAGCGATTACCAGATAAGCGCTAAGAACGTATTTAACCCATATTCAGGAGCTCCAACATGGCAGCAAAAGACGTAGTTTTCGGCGGCGAAGCCCGCGCACGCATGGTTGAAGGCGTGAACATTCTGGCCAACGCGGTCAAGACCACCCTGGGCCCCAAGGGCCGCAACGTGGTGCTCGAGCGCTCGTTCGGCGCCCCCACGGTGACCAAGGACGGTGTGTCCGTCGCCAAGGAAATCGAACTCAAGGACAAGCTGCAGAACATGGGCGCGCAGATGGTCAAGGAAGTCGCTTCCAAGACCTCTGACAACGCCGGCGACGGCACCACCACCGCCACCGTGCTGGCCCAGGCCATCGTGCGCGAAGGCATGAAGTACGTGGCCGCCGGCATGAACCCGATGGACCTGAAGCGCGGCATCGACAAGGCCGTCACGGCCCTGGTCGCCGAGCTGAAGAAGGCCTCCAAGGCCACCACCACCAGCAAGGAAATCGCCCAGGTCGGCTCCATCTCCGCCAACTCGGACGAATCCATCGGCAAGATCATTGCCGACGCCATGGACAAGGTTGGCAAGGAAGGCGTGATCACCGTGGAAGACGGCAAGAGCCTGGACAACGAGCTCGATGTCGTCGAAGGCATGCAGTTCGACCGCGGCTACCTCTCGCCCTACTTCATCAACAACCCCGAAAAGCAAGCCGCGATCCTGGACAACCCCTTCGTGCTGCTGTTCGACAAGAAGATCAGCAACATCCGCGACCTGCTGCCCACGCTGGAAGCCGTGGCCAAGGCCGGCCGTCCGCTGCTGATCATTGCCGAGGACGTCGAAGGCGAAGCCCTGGCCACGCTGGTGGTCAACACCATCCGCGGCATCCTGAAGGTCGTGGCTGTCAAGGCCCCTGGCTTTGGCGACCGCCGCAAGGCCATGCTGGAAGACATCGCCATCCTGACGGGCGGCAAGGTCATCGCTGAAGAAGTCGGCCTGACGCTTGAAAAAGTGCAGCTCACCGACCTGGGCCAGGCCAAGCGCGTCGAAGTGGGCAAGGAAAACACCATCATCATCGACGGCGAAGGCCAGGCTGCCGACATCGAAGCGCGCGTCAAGCAAGTGCGCGTGCAAATCGAAGAAGCCACCAGCGACTACGACCGCGAAAAGCTGCAAGAGCGCGTGGCCAAGCTGGCCGGCGGCGTGGCCGTGATCAAGGTTGGCGCTGCCACCGAAGTCGAAATGAAGGAAAAGAAGGCCCGCGTGGAAGACGCCCTGCACGCGACCCGCGCTGCCGTGGAAGAAGGCATTGTGGCTGGCGGCGGCGTGGCGCTGCTGCGTGCCAAGCAGGCTGCCGGCACGATCAAGGGCGACAACGCTGACCAGGAAGCCGGTATCAAGCTGGTGCTCAAGGCCATCGAAGCGCCTCTGCGCGAAATCGTCGCCAACGCCGGCGGCGAGCCGAGCGTGGTGGTCAACGCCGTGCTGGGTGGCAAGGGCAACTACGGCTTCAACGCCGCCAACGACACCTATGGCGACATGATCGAGATGGGCATTCTGGACCCGACCAAGGTCACCCGCACCGCACTGCAGAACGCCGCTTCGGTGTCCGCACTGATGCTGACGACCGAATGCATGGTCGCCGAAGCGCCGAAGGACGAATCCTCTGCCGGCGGCGGCATGCCCGACATGGGCGGCATGGGTGGTATGGGCGGCATGGGCATGTAATGGCCCCAGGGCGGGGCTTGCCCCGCCTCGGCACTGCACAAAACCCGCAGGCCCTACGGCCTGCGGGTTTTTTCGTTCAGGTGGCCGAAAACTCGCCGTAGTCGTTGGCCTCTGCCTGGCTGGGCTGGACGAACCAATACAGCAGCACCAGGTAGCCGATACCAGTGACCGTGAGCAGTTGCCACCAGCCCGACCGCCCCACGTCGTGCAGGCGGCGCGTGCCCACAGCCAGTGCCGGTAGCAGCAACAGCAAGGCCAGAATGCTGTACGCCACGTCGCCCAGCATGCCCGAGACCATCAGTGCCAGTATCTGGAACAAGAAGAACCACCAGAACTCAGGCCGCGGTGCACGGCCCGAAAACGTCGCGTACTGGCTCAGGCAGCTTTGAATGGCCTGGATAAAATTCATGGTGCGGTTCCTCTCTTGGCGGGTTATGGTTGGATTGTGGGGCGCATGCCCCGCGCCATGATAGGCGCCTTGCGCAGCCCGTTCACCCTCCTGCGAACGGGCTCCACTGGCGGCCTCACGATGGCATGGCGCCGCCCTATTGCTTTTAATTTAATAGCTGCCAGCGCTTACCCCATAAGCGCTTGGCCTCTATTTGATCTAAATTTTCACCTGTCCTTGGCCGTGGCCCGGGACGCGTCCCGCGTTAAGGCAATGCTGAAAAAGTCCCCGCGATGACGCGCGCCGTGCATCGGGATGGGATGCCAGGCGCCAACCGCAGCCATAGCCGCAGCCATGGCGAGGATTGGCAACGCCGCAGACCGCCCGAGGGACAGATGCGCGGCGCGTGAGGGACTTGTTCAGCATCGCTTTAAGCCATTCTTCATGCCTGCCTCGCACCATGGCGGCATGCATTTCTCACACCGCTTTCTCCCGACCGCCCGGGCCGCGCTGCTGGCGCTGGCCTGCACCCTGTCCCTGGCGCACGCCGCCGACACCACCGCCGCCCTGCAGATGCAGCGCTGGAGCGATGCCTCAGGCGCCCCTGTCAGCGCCGAGCGCGGGCGCGTGTTCTTCACCAGCCGCCACGGCGGCGAGTGGTCATGCGCCTCGTGCCATGGCAATCCGCCGACCACGGCCATGCGCCACGCGTCCACCGGCAAGACGATTGCCCCATTCGCGCCCATGTTCAATCCCGAGCGCTTCACCGACACCGCCAAAGTGGACAAATGGTTCCGCCGCAACTGCAAGGACGTGGCCAACCGCGAGTGCACGGCCGCCGAGAAGGCCGACATGCTGGCCTGGCTGCTTCAGTTCCACCCCAAGGACAAGCCATGAGCGCGTTCACCCCGCTGCTGCGCCCTGCCGCCGTCCTGCTGGCGCTGGCCGGCGCCGCGTCCGCCGCGCTGGCCGACAGCCGCGCCATGCCCGCCGACAGCATGCTGCCGGCCTACCGCCAGGAATGCGCCGCCTGCCACATGGCCTACCCGCCGGGCATGCTGCCCGCCGCTTCGTGGAACCGGATGCTGGGCCGCCTGGACCAGCACTACGGCAGCGACGCCTCGCTCGACCCGGCCCTGGTGCGCCAGATCGGCACCTGGTTGGAGGCGAACGCCAGCACCTACAAGCGCGTACGCGAACAGCCCCCGCAAGACCGCATCACCCGCTCGGCGTGGTTCGAGCGCAAGCACCGCGAGCTGGACGCCGCCGTGTGGCAGCGCGCCTCTGTCGGCAGCCGCGCCAACTGCATGGCCTGCCACACGCGCGCGGACCGGGGCGATTTTGACGACGACCGCGTCCGCATTCCGAAGTGAGCCCTTCCATGACAAGCAATACCCTTTCCCCTGCCACCGCAACGCCGGCTCCAGCGCCCAGCCGCCGCGTGGTGGATGCCACCACGCGCATGCTGCACTGGCTCATGGCGTTCACCTTCACCACCGCCTACCTCACGGCCGACGGTGAGCGCTGGCGGCTGGTGCACGTCACCTTGGGCTACACCTTGGCCGGCCTGGTGGTGGCACGCCTCCTGTGGGGCCTGGTCGGGCCACGCCCGGTGCGGCTGTCGGTGCTGTGGGGCAAATTGCGCGGCCTGCCCAAATGGCTTCACAACGTGGCTGCCGTGCGTTCGCCCAGTGCTCTGCAAGCCTCCTGGAGGCCGGCGCAGCACCTGCTGATGGCGCTGGCCGTGGCGCTGATCCTGGTCTTGGTGCTGCCGCTCACGCTCAGCGGCTACGCCGTGTGGGACGAATGGGGCGGCGAATGGCTGGAGGAGGTGCACGAATTTTTCGGCAATGCCCTGCTGGGAATGGTGCTGGCGCACATCGGCCTGATCGCATTGCTCAGCCTGCTGCGCCGCAAGAACCAGGCGCTGCCCATGCTGACCGGGCGGGTGCCCGGCACGGGGCCGGACATCGCCAAGAACAACCACGGCTTTCTCGCCGCCCTGGTGCTGGCCTGCGTCCTCGGCTTCTGGGCCTGGCAGTGGCAGACGGCGCCCCAAGCGCCGCCGCAGCAGCACGGGAGCGAGAATCACCGCTACGACCACGACGACTGACCAACCCACCCATGCGCATCCTGCTGGCCGAAGACGACGAACTGCTGGGTTCGGGCATCCGCGCCGGCCTGGCACAGCACGGCTTTGCGGTGGACTGGGTGCGCGACGGCGTGGCGGCAGAGCGCGAACTGGCCACTGGCGCCTACCAGGCCTGCGTGCTCGACCTGGGTCTGCCGCGCCAGGACGGCATGGACGTATTGCAGGGCGCGCGCGCCCGCCGCAACACCACGCCGGTGCTGGTGCTGACCGCCCGCGACGCGGTGCCCGCGCGCATCGCCGGGCTGGATGCGGGGGCCGACGACTACCTCATCAAACCCGTCGATCTGCACGAGCTGGCCGCCCGCCTGCGCGCCTTGGTGCGCCGCGCCCACGGCCAGAGCGATGCGCTGCTGACGGTGGGCCGTGTCACGCTCAACCCGGCCGCGCACCAGGTGCTGCTGGGCGGACAGCCGGTGGAACTGTCCAACCGCGAATACAAGCTGCTGCACGCCTTGCTGCTCAACACCGGGCGCGTGCTCTCGCGCGAGCAGTTGGAGCAGCGCCTGTACCAGTGGGGCAGCGAGATCAACAGCAACGCGGTGGAGGTGCACATCTACCACCTGCGGCGCAAGCTGGGCGCCACGCTGATCGAGACCGTGCGCGGCGTGGGCTACCGGATCGCCCGCACCAGCCCCGGTGCAGCCCCTGAAAACGATGGCTGACCGCACCCCGCGCTCACTGCAATCGCAACTGCTGCTGGCCGTGCTCGGCCTGGTGCTGCTGGCCTGGACGGCCGCTGCCGCCCTGACCTGGCACAAGGCCCAGGACGAAGTAGGCGACCTGCTCGACGCGCACCTGGCGCAGACCGCCGCGCTGCTGCGCCTGCAGCCACTCGACGAATTGGACGAAGACCAGTTGAATGAAGCGCCAGACCTCGACAAGCACCAGCACCATGTGGTGTTCCAGCTCTGGCATGCGGGCCAGTTGCTGGCTCGCTCGAAGAACGCGCCCACCGAACCCCTCACCCACCAAACGGAGCGCGGCTTTGCCGACAGCCAGGCAGCGGGCAAGTCCTGGCGCGTGTTCGTCACCCAGGGGCGCGAGGGCGATGTGGACATTCTTGTCGGCGAACAGCAGTCGGCGCGCCAGGACATCGTGCGGGCCAGCGTGGTCGGCATGCTCAAGCCCATGGCCTTGGCGCTGCCCCTGCTGGCACTGGGCATCTGGTGGGTGGTGCGCGGCCTGGTGCGCCCGCTGCGCCAGTTGGGCGCGGCCGTGTCGGTGCGCCAGCCGCAGTCGCTCGCGCCCCTGCCCACGGCCGGCGTGCCGCCCGAGGTGCTGCCGCTGGTAAGTGCACTCAACGACTTGTTCACACGCATGGCCGAGCTGCTGGTCACCGAACGGCAGTTCACGGCGGACGCCGCGCACGAACTGCGCACGCCTATTGCCGGCATCCGCATGCAGGCCCAGGTGGCCCAGGGCGCCACGCAGAACGCCGAGCGCGCAGCGGCACTGGACGCCACCGTGCAAGGCTGCGACCGTGCCACGCGCCTGGTGGAGCAGCTCCTGCAACTCGCCCGGCTCGACGCCGAGGCGGCCACCGCCGATGCAGCGGCCACGGATCTCGGGCGCGTGGCGCACACGGTGGTGGCAGATCTGCAGTCCGCGGCCCAGGCACGCGGCCAGCAGGTGCTATTGAAGGCGGATGGCCCCGTACCCATGCCGGTGCCCGAAGTGCTGGCCCAGGTGCTGCTGCGCAACCTGCTGGACAACGCGCTGCGCTACAGCCCCCAGGGCGCATCGGTGCACCTGCGGCTCACGCCTGCGAGCGCCACAAGCCCGGCATCGCTGTGCGTGGAAGACAGCGGCCCGGGCCTCACGAAGAGCGAAATGGCGCGGCTCGGCGAGCGCTTTTACCGCGTGCTGGGCACGGGCCAGAGCGGCAGCGGCCTGGGCTGGTCCATCGTGCAGCGCATCGCGCGCCTGCACGGCCTGGGTTTGCAGGTGGATCGCAGCCCGGCGCTGGGCGGCTTGCGGGTGCAGGTGGCCTGGTGATGCCCTGCCTGAAGGTGCATGCGCAGGCAGGCGGCAGGGCTGCCTGCGGGCGCAATTTACTATTAAAAATATAGCTGCTAGCGCTTACCAGATAAGCGCTGCAGCCATATTTCTCTTGTATTTTCACGTACCCATGTGCACGGCCTGCGCCAGACCGTGGCCAACGGAGCTAACCACACCGATGGAGACATGATCGAGAGGGGGGCTTGGCCCCACCCACATAACCCGCGCCGCACCACGGAACGCCGGTTCGGTGCCCTCGCTGATCTACGCTGGCGCAGCCGCAGGAAAGCGCACCGTGACCAGCACACCGTGCGACCCGTGCGGGTTGGCGGCGAGCCCAACCGTGGCGCCGAATGCGCGCGCAATCTCCTGCACGATCGCAAGCCCCAGTCCGGTCCCCTCGGTGTCCTGCGAGACGCGGTAAAAGCGCTCGAACACATGCTCCAGCGCTTCAGCCGGGATGCCCGGCCCGTTGTCTTCCACCGTCAGCGCGACGCCTGCGGCGGCCACGTGCACACCCAGCGTCACACGGCCGCCCTCCTGGGTGTAGCGCAGCGCATTGTCCAGCAGGTTGCTCACCAAGGCATCGAGCAGCGCAGGTTGCGCGAACACCATAGCGGCACCAGCGGCCTGTGGCGCGTCCAGGCCCAGGTCGATCTGGCGGCGGTCCGCCAGCGCGGCGAGCTGCTCCACGCAGCGCAGCGCCACGGCGGCAAGGTCGGTCGGCTCCAGCCGGGTGTGCGCATCGCCATGCTCGGCCTGCGCCAGCAGCAGCAGCTTGTTGGTCACGTCGATCAGGCGGCGGTTGCTGGTTTGCAGGGCCCGCCACATCGCGTCCATATCGGCGCGGCGCGTCTCCCAGTTCTGCCGGTGCTGGCGGGTATAGCGTGCAAATTCGATCTGCGAGGCCTGCAGCGCCAGCGGCGTGCGCAATTGGTGCGCTGCGTCGGCAATGAAGCGCCGCTGCGCTTCCGAGTGCCTCTTGAGCTGGCGCACAAAACGGTTGATGGTCTCGGCCACCGGCCGCAACTCGGTGTGCAAGGCATGCGCATCCACGACGAAGTCCAGGTGCAGCGGGTCGCGCTGGGCGAGCTGGCGGCTCAGCCGCACCACGGGGCGCAGTTCCCAGGTCAGCGCCAGCGTCGTCAGCACCAAGGCCAGCACCAGCGCGATCAGCAGATACTCCATTGACGGCTGCCACAAGGTGCGCACCATCTGGTCGCGGCTGGCGGTGGTCTTGCCGACCGCAATCGTGATGTCACGCGCGCCGGCCACGTCGTACATGGCGCGTTGCGTGATCACGGCGCGCACGGGCCGGCCTTCGAACGTGGCGTCGTACCACTGCGCGCGATCTGTGCCCACCAGCCGGCGCGGCTGCGGCAGGGGAAACCCCGGCAGGCCCGCCAGCAGCCGGCCGCTGGCATCCGTCACACTGAGATAGACCCGGTCATGCGCCGGCGACACGAACAGGCTCAGCGCCGCTGGCGGCACGCTGGCCTGCACGTCGTCGCCCTCCCAGATCAGCCGGTCCGACAGCACCTTGGCCGAGGCGAGCAGGTCGTGGTCCTGCACGTAATCGGCCACCTCGGCGGCATTGCGCCAGCTCAGAAACCCGCACACGGCGACAAACACCGACAAAGGCAGCAGCAGCCACGCGACCAGGCGCAGGCGCAGGCTAGCCATCGTCGCGGGTGCGCAGCAGGTAACCCACACCGCGCAGGGTGATGATGGTGGCCTGGCTGGCTTCGAGCTTTTTCCGCAAGCGGTGCACATACAGCTCCACCGCATCGGCGCTGGGTTCGTCGTCGAGGTCGAACAAGCCATCGATCAGCGTCTGCTTGGGCACCGTGCTGCCGGCCTTGAGCATCAGCGCCTCCAATAGCGTGCGCTCGCGCGGTGGCAGCGCCAGTTCGCGCCCGTCCAATGCGAATTCGCGCGTGCGCAGGTCGTAGTGCAGGTCGCCGCAACTCATCTCGTTGGCCTTGCCGGGCACCTGGCGGCGCACCAGGGCTTTGATGCGGGCCACCAGCTCGCGGCTCTCGATGGGCTTGACCATGTAGTCGTCCGCGCCGATCTCCAGGCACAGCACCTTCTGATCGAGCGATGCGGCGGCGGTGAGGATCAGCACCGGCACCTCGTCGCGCCGCTCCCGCAGGCGGCGCAGCACGCCTTTGCCGGACAGGCGCGGGATATTCAAGTCCAGCAGCACCACGTCGTAGCGCGCCTGCTGCAACTGCCGGTCGGCGGCGTCGCCGTCCTGCATGTGGTCGACCACAAACCCCTGCTCGCGCAGCAGGCTGGCCAGCCAATGGGCCAGTTGTGGGTCGTCTTCGATGAGCAGCAGCTTCATGGGTGGGGGCCAAATCATTCCACAAACCGCAGCAGAGCGTGCCCGGCCGGCAATGCAGCGAGCCTAGGGATAACCATGAGTGATTTCGCCACCGGCCGAAAGCTGTCCGAAGGATGGCAATTTTTAGACTGGCGGAACTCTGCGGCACCAGCGCTCGCAGCCCTTTGTACAACTCTGGAGACGAACCACCATGCATCCCACACGCCGCACCCTGATCGCCAGCGCCTTCTGCACCGCACTGGCCGCTGCCGCCCCCTTTGCCCAGGCGGCCGATGCGCCTATCACCATCATGGTGGGCGGTATCAACAAGATCATTTACCTGCCGGCCATGCTGACCGAGAAGCTGGGCTACTTCAAGGATGCCGGCCTGGATGTGAGTCTGCAGTCCGCGCCTGCCGGCGTGAATGCGGAGAACCAGTTGATTGCCGGTGCCGTGCAGGGTGTGGTGGGCTTTTACGACCACGCCATCGACTTGCAAAGCAAGGGCAAGGAGATCGAGGCCATTGCGGTGTTGTGCAAGGTTCCTGGCGAAGTCGAAATGGTATCGACCAAGGCCGCTGCGACCTTCAAATCCATGGCGGACGCAAAGGGCAAGACGCTGGGCGTGACCGGGCTGGGCTCGTCCACCGATTTCCTGACCCGCTACCTCGCCGGCCGCAAAGGGGTTGCCTCGGCAGATATTTCTCTGCTGCCGGTCGGCGCCGGCAACACCTTCATCGCCGCGATCCAGCAAGACCGCATCCAGGCCGGCATGACCACGGAGCCCACCGTCTCGCAATTGCTCAAGACGGGTGACGCCCAGGTGCTGGTGGACCTGCGAACCGAATCCACCACCCAGGAGGCGCTGGGGGGTTTGTACCCGGCAGCGAGCCTGTACGTGCAAAACAGCTGGGCCGAATCGCACAAGGACGAGGCCTCGAAGCTGGCGAAGGCGTTCGCGCGCACCATGGTCTATATCCACACCCACACGGCCGAAGAGATTGCCGATCTGGTGCCGCGCGACTTCTACGGCAACGACAAGGCCCTGTACGTGACCGCCCTGAAAGCCTCGCTGCCCATGTTCACCACCGACGGGCACATGCCCGCTGGCGGCCCGGAAACCGTGCTCAAGGTGCTCGCCACCTACAAGCCACAGGTCAAGAGCGCGAACATCAATCTGTCCAAGACCTACACCAACGCGTATCTGGACGCCAAATAACCCTTGCCATCAAGATGCCCATGAAGAATGAACAGCCAGCCAGCGCAGGCAATACCCCGTCCATCGAATTCCGCGATGTCTCGCTGCGCTTCATCTCCGCAGACGGCAACGCCACGGTGGCGCTGCGCAACTTCAGCATGTCGGTGGCGCGTGGCGAGTTCGTCGCCATCGTCGGCCCTACGGGCTGCGGCAAGTCGACCACGCTGAACATGATCACCGGCTTGCTGCGGCCCACCGTGGGCGAGGTGGCGATCATGGGGCAGCCGGTGCAGGGCATCGACCCGCGCATCGGGTTCGTGTTTCAGGCCGACGCCGTGTTTCCCTGGCGCAGCGTCAGGGACAACGTGGCGGCCGGCCCGCTGTTTCGCGGCATGCCCAAACCACAGGCGTATGCGCTGGCCGACGACTGGATTGCGCGCGTCGGCCTCGACACCTTCGGCGACCATTACCCGCACCAGCTCTCGGGCGGCATGCGCAAGCGCGTGGCGCTGGCGCAGACCTTCATCAACAGCCCCGAGATCCTGCTGATGGACGAGCCCTTCTCGGCCCTCGACATGCAGACGCGCACGCTGATGCAGGACGAGCTGCTGCAACTGTGGTCGGGCACGGGCGGCTCGGTGGTCTTCGTCACGCACGACCTGGAGGAAGCCATCGCGCTGGCCGACCGCGTATTCGTCCTGTCGGCGCGCCCGGCCACGCTCAAGCGCGTGTACGAAATCGACCTGCCGCGTCCGCGCGTGATGTCCGAGGTGCGCTACGACCCGCACTTCATCGAGCTGTCGAAACACATCTGGGCCGATTTGCGTGAAGAAGTGGTGATCCATTGATCCCCCTCCGCCCTTGCTTACTCCAACAAAGAGACTACCCATGAGTGCCATTGCCACCCACAGCGTGACGCCGGGCAAAGCCGCGCTGCCCACCTCGCTCAGCGACGAAGCGCTGGCGCGCGAATCCACGCTCGCACAGGCCGCCATCCGCCGGCACCGTTTTGTCATCATCGGCCTGCGCATCGCGGTGCTGGTCACCGTGCTCGGCGGCTGGGAGCTGGCCGCCAACCGCAAGTGGATCGACCCCTTCTTCTACTCGCAGCCGTCGCTGATCTGGGCGCAGATCGTGGACTGGATTCGCAACGGCACCTCGCAGGGATCGCTCTGGATGCAGGTGGCCGTCACGCTGGAGGAAACCATACTCGGCTTCCTGATCGGCGGCGTCAGCGGGATCATTGCCGGCATCCTGCTGGGGCGCAACAAGCTGCTGTCGGACATCTTCAGCCTGTACATCCAGATCGCCAACTCGGTGCCGCGTGTGGTGCTGGGCTCGGTCTTTGTGATCGCACTGGGGCTGGGCATGGCGTCCAAGGTGGCGCTCGCCGTGGTGATGGTGTTTTTTGTCGTGTTCGGCAATGCCTTCCAGGGCGTGCGCGAGGCCGACAAATACCTGATCGCCAACGCGCGCATCCTGGGTGCCTCGCCCCGCCAGTTGACCACCTCGGTCGTCATCCCCTCGGCGATGTCCTGGATTCTGGCCAGCCTGCACGTGAGCTTTGGCTTTGCCCTGGTGGGTGCGGTGGTGGGCGAGTTCCTCGGCGCCAAGCAGGGCATGGGCCTGTTGATTTCCACCGCGCAGGGCGCCTTCAACGCCAGCGGCGTGTTCGCCGCGATGATCGTGCTCGCCGTGGTCGCCCTGGTGGCCGACTTCCTGCTCACCCGGCTGGAAACGCGATTGCTGAAGTGGCGCCCCACCGTGTTTTGAGGGGTGCCCACCAAGTGACCGCCTGCGCCCTTGACCGCTCAGGATCACACAGGGGGCAAACTTTCACTATCTAAAAAATAGCTGCTAGCGCTTACCAGATAAGCGTTAGCGGCCAATTTCACTTATTTTTCACGCGGCGTGTGCGTGGCCTGCGCCAGTTCCGTGATGCGTGCCCAGTCGCCTGCGCGCACGGCATCGGGCGGCGTCAGCCACGAGCCACCCACGCAGCGCACATTGGGCAGCGCGAGGTAGTCGCCCGCCAACTGCGCTGTGATCCCGCCCGTAGGGCAGAAGCCGACGGCGCCAAACGGGCTGGCCCAGGCCTTGAGCAAACCGACACCCCCCACGGCCTGCGCCGGGAACAGTTTGAGGAAGTCGTAGCCGTCCGCCAGGGCGGCCATGATCTCGCCCGAGGTCGCCACGCCGGGCAGCAGCGGCAGGTCCAGCACCCGGCAAGCCTCGCCCACCGCGTGGGTGTAGCCGGGGCTCACGGCAAACACCGCGCCGGCTTCTTTGGCACGCCGCGCATCCTCGGGGTTCAGCACCGTGCCCGCGCCGACGATGGCGTCGGGCAAGGCACGCGCAATCGCTGCAATGGCCGGCAGGGCGGCAGGCGTGCGCAGGGTGATTTCCAGCACCCGCACGCCGCCAGCGAGCAGCGCGCGCGCCAGTGGCAGCGCGTCGGCCTCGCGCTCGATCACGATGACGGGAATGACAGGCCCGAAACCGGGCAAATCCTGGGTCTTCAAAGCCATGTGCAGGCTCCTTGTTCGGCACCGGCAGCGTTCTGCCGGAAGTTGTGGAAAAGATCGCGTCCGAAGGTGTGTGCTGGCGGGGCGCTACTCTGTGCGGGCGCACGCGCATCCCATTCTTCTGCGCTCACCAGCGCGTCCAGCGTTCCGGCGTCGGCATCGACACGCACGATGTCGCCATCGCGCACCCGCGCCAGCGGTCCGCCGCCCAGGGCTTCGGGCGTGACGTGGATGGCGGCGGGCACCTTGCCCGAAGCGCCGCTCATGCGTCCGTCGGTCACCAGCGCCACGCGCAAGCCCTTGTTTTGCAGCACGGCCAGCGGCGGCGTGAGCTTGTGCAGTTCAGGCATGCCGTTGGCGCGGGGGCCCTGGAAGCGCACCACCGCCACCAGGTCGCCTTGCAGGTCGCCCGCATCAAACGCGGCCAACAAGGCCTCCTGCGAATCGAAGACACGCGCTGGCGCCTCGACCACATGCCGGTCATCCGGCACGGCAGACACCTTGATGACGGCGCGGCCCAGCCGCCCTTGCAGCAGGCGCAGCCCGCCCGTGGGCGAGAACGGCGCCGCCGCCGTGCGCACCACGCCTTCGTCGCCCGAGACTGAAGGCGCGGCCTTTGCGCCGGCGCGGATGCCGCCGGCATTCACGCTGAGCACGTCCGCGTGCATCAACCCGGCGTCCAGCAGCTCGCGCAGGATCCAGGGCGGTCCGCCTGCAGCCTGGAACTGGTTCACGTCGGCATCGCCGTTGGGGTAGACGCGCGCCAGCAGCGGCACGGCGGACGACAACTCATCAAAATCCGTCCAGTCGATGAAGATGCCCGCGCTGCGCGCCACCGCCACCCAGTGGATGAGGTGGTTGGTCGAGCCGCCCGTGGCCAGCAAGGCCACCATGGCGTTGACGATGCAGCGCTCGTCCACCAAATAGCCGATGGGCGTGAAGCGCGCGCCGCGCTTGCCGATGTTCAGCACGGTGGCCAGGGCATCGCGCGTGAACTGCTCGCGCTCCGCGCTGGCCGGGTGGGCAAAAGCGGCGTTGGGCACATGCAGGCCCATGGCTTCGAGCAGCATCTGGTTGCTGTTGGCCGTGCCGTAGAAGGTGCAGGTGCCGGGGCTGTGGTACGCGGCCTGCTCGGACGCCAGCAGCTCCGGGCGGCCCACCTTGCCCTGGGCGTAGTCCTCCCGCACCTTGGATTTGGTTTTGTTGGAGATTCCCGTGCCCATCGGGCCGGCGGGCACGAACACGCAAGGCAGGTGGCCGTAGTGCAGCGCGCCAATCAACAGGCCGGGCACGATCTTGTCGCAAATGCCCAGCAGCAAGGCGCCATCGAACACGTCGTGCGACAAGGCAATGGCGGTAGACATGGCGATGGCGTCGCGCGAGAACAGGCTCAGCTCCATGCCCGGCGTGCCCTGGGTGATGCCATCGCACATGGCGGGCACGCCGCCCGCCACCTGCACCGTGGCGCCCAGGCGCTTGGCCTCGTCGCGCAGCACCGCCGGGAAGCCCTGGTAGGGCTGGTGGGCCGAGAGCATGTCGTTGTAGGCGGTGACGATGCCAATATTGGGGGCCTTCTCCACCGCCACCTTGAGCTTGTCGGCACCAGGCAGCGCGGCGTAGGCATGCGCCAGGTTGGCGCAGCCCATGCGGTCCTGTGGCGGCCTGCGCGCGATCATGGCGTCGACATGGGCGAGGTAGGCAGCGCGCGTTTCGGCGCTGCGCTGGACGATGCGTGCGGTCACGCGCTCTACGGTTTCATGCATGGTGGGCTCCATCAGTGACCCCTATCCGGCGCAGCAAAAGCAACTCTGTGGGGCATGGCTTGTGGTGCGCAGGTGGGTTCATTACAAATTCATGGTGATTGACTGGCTTTGTCGTGTCGCTCGCTGCGGCCTTCTTCATGCCCTTGCAAGCGCCTGGAACACGTCGTGGCACGCGCCAATGTTGTGGTAATCGACCTTGCCGGCATTGCTCTTTTCGCGCGTATGGTTTCGGTTGGCCTGGTCCAGGAGGCGAAACCAGCCCCCGTGCCCATGGTCCACAAAATGCTTCCAGCAATAGTCCCAGAGTCGGTCGTACCACTGCCAATACTGCGCATCGCCGGTGGCAAGCGCCAGCATCGCGGCGGCGGCCAGGCTCTCGGCCTGCACCCAGTGGTATTTGTGGCCGTCGCAGACGCTGCCGTCCGGCGCCATGCCATAGACGATGCCGCCGTGGACAGCGTCCCAGCCCTTATCGAGCGCGGCATGGAACAGGAACTGCGCACAGGGAAGATGCCAGGGGGCCGGTGCCAGAGCATCGAGCTGCAGCAGCAGCTTGGCCCACTCGGTCTGGTGGCCGATCTGAAACCCCCAGGGGCGAAAGATGTTGCTTTTGTCGTGCCGGTGGTAGTCCCAGTCGATCGACCAGTCGGCGTGAAAATGCTCCCAGATCCAGCCCGGCCAACCCTGCGCCAACGCACCCTGGCGCTGGCAGATGCCTTGGGCAAGTTGCTCGGCGCGCGCCAGGTAGCGCACCTCGCCGCTGGCGCGAAACGCGGCGATCATGGCCTCGCAGGCGTGCATATTGGCGTTCTGCCCTCGGTAGTCGGCAAGCGTCCAGTCGGGCGCCGCCTCATCGGCATACAGCCCGGCGCCTGGCAACCAAAAATGCGCCTCGGTGGTGTCAAACGCCTCGGCCAGCCAGGCGCGTGCCTCGGCCACCCCGGCCCGCAGCGCCCAGGCGTAGGCCAGCATGACAAACGCCATGCCGTAGCAGTGCCGCGTGGGGTCGAGCACCGTGGACCGCCCCGCGTGCCAGTCGATCTGCCAGGCGTAACCCCCGCTGGACGGGTCCAGAAACGCGCGGCGCAAAAAACCGAGCGCGTGCAGCATGCCCGCCTGATAGCGCTGCTCACCCGTGGTCTGGTACAGCATGGCGTGCGTCACGACGAAGCGCGCCGCGCTCACGAGGTGGCGCGTGCGGGTGTCGTAGACCGTGCCATCGTCGAGAAAAAAATGGTACATGCCGCCGCTGGGGTCGGTGGCCACGGGCTCGTAGAACGCCATGGTCTGGCGCATGTGCACCAGCAGGAAATCGCTGGAGCGGAAGTCGGGGCGGGAAGCTGCCATGCCAAGCGTCTCCATGCCGTGCTACGCAGGGGTGCGTAAGCGCCGCAGCAGCCCGGCGGTCGAGCCATCCAGCCCGGCGGTAGTGCCGCTGGCCAGACGGGCGGCAAGGTCCAGCGCCAGTACCTTGCCCAGTTCCACACCCCACTGATCGAAGCTGTTGATGCCCCAAAGGCTGCCGCTGACAAACACGCGGTGCTCCTGCAAAGCCAGCAGGGCCCCCAGTGCGCGCGGGGTGAGCGCGTCGAGCAGCAAGAAGGTGCTGGGCCGGTTGCCCGGAAAATCGCGGTGGCCGTCGCCGTGCTCGCACCCGAGCATCAAGGCCTGCGCCTGTGCCAGCGCATTGGCCAGGAGCTGGTCCTGGTGCCCAGGCAAGGCATGGGCCGCCTGGCGCACAGCGATGATTTCCAGCGGGATGACGTCCGTTCCCTGGTGCAGCATTTGAAAAAACGCATGCTGCCCATTGGTGCCGGGCTCGCCCCACAGCACGGGTGCCGTGCCGCCTGCGACCGGCGCGCCGCTTTGGTCCACCCGCTTGCCGTTGCTTTCCATCTCAAGCTGCTGCAAATAGGCCGGCAGGCGGGCCAGCGCCGCATGGTAGGGGGCGATGCAGCGGCTGGTGAACCCGAGAAAATTGCGGTACCAGACATCGAGCAGCCCCAGGCGCAGCGGCAGATTGCTGGCGGCGGGCGCGGTGCGGAAGTGTTCGTCCATGGCATGCGCGCCCGCCAGAAAGGCACGGAAATGCTCCGCTCCCACGGCAATGGCCAGCGCCAGACCAATGGCCGACCACAGCGAATACCGGCCGCCCACCCAGTCCCAAAAACCAAAACAGGTGGTGATGCCCAGCGTCGCCGCCGCTTGGGTGTTGGTGGTCAGGCCAATGAAGTGCCGGCCCACGTCGCGCGCCCCCTGCGCGGCAAACCAGGCCAGCGCAGAGTGCGCGTTGGCCATGGTCTCGGTGGTGGTGAAAGTCTTGGAGGCAATGAGAAACACCGTGCTCTGCGGCTGCACGCCTTGCAGCACGGCATCGAGCTCATGGCCATCGACATTGGAGACGAAATGCAGGCGCTTGCCCGCGATGCGGTACGCCGCCAGCGCACGCACCGCCATCGCCGGGCCCAAATCAGAGCCGCCAATGCCGATGTTGACCACGTCGGTGATGCGGCTGTCGGCGCGCAGTTGCTCGGCATACGCCAGCATGGCCTCCAGCGTACCGTGCACCTGCGCCAGCCAACCGGCGACCTCTGGGCGGTCACCGGGCAAGGCAAGGCCAGCGGGCCGGCGCAGCAGCGTGTGCAGCACGGCGCGCTGCTCGGTGGTGTTGATCGGGTCGCCGCGCAGCATGGCGTCGCGCTGACCCTCGACATCGCAGGCGGCGGCCAGTTGCAGCAGCAGCGCTTCGGTCTCGCGGCTCCAGAGGTTTTTCGACAGATCGGCAAAGATCTCCGGCGCCTGCTGGCTGAAATGCCCGAAGCGCCCCGCATCGTGGGCAAAGGCTTCGCGCAGATCGAGCGTGCGGCCCTGGTCGCGGCAGTGCGCTTGCAGTTGCCGCCACTCCGGGGTTTGGTCACAGCGTGGCACGCTTGGCTCCTTGCAATTTCAGGGAAGAGGTTACGGCAAAATTCAGGCGATATGGTAACAAAATTACATGTTTTTGCCTATATTTCTGGAAAATATTGTCCCAATTTAGCCAATAACAATGTAACTTGATTACAATTTCTGGCAAACCCATACGGAGAGTGTTCATGAGTTTCGATCTGGTGCTGTTTGGTGGAACCGGCGACCTGGCGTGGCGCAAGCTGATGCCCGCGCTGTTCCAGGCGTTTCGCCACGGAACCCTGCCGCCGGGCGGCCGCATCATCGGCGTGGCACGCGACGACCTGAGCGATGCGCAGTACCGCGAGCTGATGGCCGAGCGTGCCGGCCGGGTCGAGCTGGCCAAGCGGCCCACCGCCGAAGAGTTCACGCAGTTTGGCGCCATGCTGCACTACCTGCGCATGGACCTGTCGCAGCCCGCCGACTACGCGCGCCTGGCTGCGTTGGTGAGCGAGCGCCATGCCGACTCGCTGGTGATGTACCTGGCCACCGCGCCGGCGCTGTTCACCTCGGTGGCCGAGCAGATTGGCGCGGCGGGCCTCAACGGCCCCACCACGCGCATCGTGCTGGAGAAGCCCCTGGGCCACGATTTGCAGTCCAACCGCGCCATCAATGCGCTGCTGCGCACAGTGCTCAAGGAAGACCAGATCTTTCGCATCGACCACTACCTGGGCAAGCCCTCGGTGCAGAACCTGTTTGCGCTGCGCTTTGGCAACAGCCTGTTCGAGCCTCTGTGGCGGCGCGAGACCATTGCCAACATCCAGATCACGATTGCCGAAGACCTGGGCGTGGAGACGCGCGGCGCCTTCTACGACCAGACCGGTGCGCTGCGCGACATGGTGCAAAACCACGCCCTGCAACTGCTCTGCGCCATTGGCATGGAGCCGCCGATCAACGCCAGCGCCAGCGCCATCCGTGACGAAAAGCTCAAGGTGCTGCAGTCGCTCAAACCGTGGACGCCCGAGACACTGGCGCACCATGTGGTGCGCGGGCGGTACACGGCCGGCACGGTAAATGGCCGTGCGGTGCCTGGCTACCTGGAAGAAGCGGGCGTTGCGCCCACCAGCACCACCGAAACCTTTGTGGCCCTGCGCACCGAGATCGCCAACTGGCGCTGGGCTGGCGTGCCGTTCTACATCCGCACCGGCAAGCGCCTGGCAGGGCGCGACGCCCACATCGCCATCAATTTCCGCCCGGTGCCGCACCCCATTTTCCGCACGCCCAGCGGTGCGGCGAACCGGCTGGTCATCAACCTGCAGCCCAAGGATGGGCTGGAACTGCAGTTGCTGTCGCAAAGCGCCAGCCAGCACCAGGCGGAGCCGGCGCTCTCGCAGGTCAGCCTGGACCTGGACTTCGACCAGCGCTTTGGCGCCGAGCGCGTCGGCGCCTACGAGCGCCTGCTGCTCGACGTGATCGCCGGACGCTTGAACCTGTTCGTGCGCAGCGACGAGCAGGAGGAAGCCTGGCGTTGGGTCGAACCCATCCTGCAGCACTGGCGCAACGACCCCACGGGCCCGAGGCCCTATGCCGCGGGCAGCTGGGGCCCAAGCGCCGCCAGCGCCATGATTGCGCGCGAAGGCCATTGCTGGAGCGAGGAAGTTTGAGCCGCCGGCCGCCGGCTTAGGCCGACGGCCGGCCACTGTCGAGCGCGCATGCCGCGCCGTACAGCGCTGGCGCGCCACCGGGGTCCACCACCCAGCAGGGGATGGAAGCCAGGTAGGCCTTGAAGCGCCCTTTGGCTTCAAAGCGGGCGCGAAAGCCCGACTGGTCGAACCAGGTTCCCAGGCGCGGCACGATGCCGCCGCCCAGGTACACCCCGCCCTTGGCGCCAAGGGTGAGTGCCAGGTCGCCGGCGACACTGCCCAGAAACCCGCAAAACATCTCCAGCGCTTGCAGGGCGAGCGCGTCGTGCTGTTCTAAGGCCAGGCCCGTCACCTGCGCCGCCTCGCTTATCTCCCGCCCTTCCAGTCCATCCAACTGGCGCAACGCGTGGTACAGCTCCACCAATCCGGCGCCCGAGACAGCGCGCTCGGCCGATACATGGCCGTAGCGCTGGTGCAGCAAGGCAATGACGTCAAACTCTTTCTGCGTATGCGCGGCAAGCGACACGTGACCACCCTCACCGGCCAGCGGCACACCGTCTTCACTGCCCGGCGGAAACACCAGGCCCGAGACACCCAGGCCAGTGCCCGGCCCGATCAGCGCCACAGCGCTGCCTGCCACCGCCTCACCGCCCCCCACGGGGCGCAGGTGCTCCGAGGTGAGCCGCGGCAGCGCCAGCGCCAGCGCGGTGAAGTCGTTGACAAACACCAGCCGCTGCAAGCCCAAGGCATCGCGCACCGCGCGCTGCGAAAAGCTCCAGTGGTGGTTGGTCATGTGGATGGCGTCCCCGGTGACCGGGTTGGCGATGCCAAACGCAGCCTCACGTGGCTCGGGCACCGGCACCTGCGCGAGGTAGTCCTGCACCGCCGCCGTGAGCGTGGGGTAGTCGTCGCAGGGCTGTACACGGATATCGTTCAGCGTGCCGCCTGGCGCGGCCTGCCAGGCAAGGCGGATGTTGGTGCCGCCAATGTCGGCAAGAAGGCGAGAAATTTGCATAAGACGGCCGCTGCGTGCCCCAAAACTTCTTGGAGCGGAAAGCTATTATTTATGTAGCTTGAAGCGCATATGGAATATGCGCAAAAGCCCATTTTTACTCCAAATTTTCGGATGGTGCCAGACCACAGCGGGCAGAGGACCAAGCCACACCAACCCGCTGGCCGGCCAGCCCAGCGTGCGCTCAGGCGATGCGGTCTTCCGTCCGGGCGTCAAACCAGTGGGCATGGGCAGGCGCAACCGCCAGTCCGACACGCTCCCCCGGCTGCACGCGGTTTTGGGCGTCGGTACGCAGCGTAACGCTGCCCGCAGCGGTATCCACCGTCACATAGGTGTCGGGCCCGGTGGGCTCTACCACGCTGACCTCGCCGCGCCAGGCAGCGCCGTCGACCAGCTCCAGGTGCTCGGGGCGCACCCCCAGCAGCAGCTCACGCGGCCCCGGCGGTGCTGCGAGTGACAGCGGCACCTGCGGCAAGTCAAACAGGCCACCCACCTGCGTACCGCGCAGCAGGTTCATGGTCGGCGAGCCGATGAAGCCCGCCACCCAGGTGTTGGCTGGGCGGTTGTAGATGTCGTGCGGCGAGCCCAACTGCTGCACCACGCCGCCCTTCATGACGGCGATGCGCGAGCCCAGTGTCATGGCCTCGACCTGGTCGTGCGTGACGTAGACACTGGTGATGCCACTCGCCTGGTGCAGGCGCTTGATCTCGGCGCGCATCTCCACACGCAGCTTGGCGTCCAGATTGGAGAGCGGTTCGTCAAACAAAAAGAGCTGCGGCTGGCGCGCCAGCGCCCGCCCCATGGCCACGCGCTGGCGCTGCCCGCCCGAGAGCTGGCCGGGTCGGCGCTCCAGCAGGTGACTGATCTGCAGCATGGCGGCGACTTCGGCAATGCGCTTCTGGCGTTCGACCTTGGGCATCTTGCGCATCTCCAGCGCAAAGCCGATGTTGTCGGCGACCGACAGCGTCGGGTAGAGCGCGTAGCTCTGGAACACCATGGCGATGTCCCGGTCGCGCGGCGCCATGCCAACCACGTTTTTGCCAGCGATGCGGATTTCGCCCTCGGTCGGCTCGGCCAGCCCGGCAATGATGCTCAGCAGCGTCGATTTGCCGCAGCCCGAAGGGCCGACAAGGATCAGGAACTCGCCCGGGGCGACGTGGATATCAATTTTTTGCAGCACTTCCACGCTCTTGTCGCCTTTGCCAAAGCGCTTGTTGATGCCGCAAATTTCCAGTGAAGACGCCATGTTTGGTTTACCCCTTGACCGCGCCAGCCGTCAGGCCGCGCACAAAAAACTGCCCTGCCAACACGTAGATGACCATGGTCGGCAGGCCTGCGATGATGGCCGCGGCCATGTCCACGTTGTAGGCCTTGACGCTGCTCGACGTATTGGCCAGGTTGTTCAACCCAACCGTGATCGGCTTGGAGTCGGCCCCCGAGAACACCACGCCAAACAGAAAATCGTTCCAGATGTTGGTGAACTGCCAGATCAGCGCCACCATGATGATGGGCGTGGACAGTGGCAGCACAATGCGCCAGAAAATCTGCCAGAAGCTCGCGCCATCCATACGCGCGGCATTCACGAGCTCTTTCGGAATCGCGGCGTAGTAGTTGCGGAAAAACAGCGTCGTGCCTGCCAGCCCGGCCAGACAGTGCACCAACACCAGCCCGCCGATCGAGCTCGACAAGCCTAGCCAGCCCAGGACCTGGCTCATCGGCAGCAGCACCACCTGGTAGGGCATGAACACGCCAAACAGCAGCAGGCCGAACAGCGCGTCGCTGCCGCGAAACTTCCACAGGCTGAGCACGTAGCCATTGAGTGCGCCCCAGACGGTGGAGATAAGCACCGCTGGCACCACCATCAACACCGAGTTCCAGAAGAACGGCCGCAGGCCATGGCAATCGACCCCCGTGCAGGCACCCGACCAAGCCATGCGCCAGGCATCGCCATTGAGCGCGCTCGGCAGGGCCAGGAGCGAGGTGGAGCGGATCTCCTGCGCATCCTTGAACGAGGTAACCAGCATGGCGTAGAGCGGCAGCAGGAAGAAGGCAGTCGCCAGCGCCAGCACCCCATACACCAACAATCGGCCCACTGAGGGGGCTACAGAGCGCTTAGTGCTCATGGGGCTTGCTCCGCAATTCGCTATAGAGGTAGGGAACCACCAGGGCCGCGACGGTCGCCAGCATCATGGTGGCGCTCGCCGCGCCCAGGCCCACCTGGCCGCGCGAGAAGGACATGGTGTACATGAAGGTCGCCGGAACATCGGTGGCGTAGCCGGGGCCGCCGGCCGTGAGCGCCATCACCAGGTCAAAGCTTTTGATCGCCAGGTGCGAGAGCACCATCAGCGTCGAGAAGAACACGGGCCGCAGCGCCGGCAGCACGATGCGCCAGTAGATGCGCGGCAGCGAGGCGCCATCGACCTGCGCCGCCTTGATGATGCTGTCGTCAATGCCCCGCAGGCCCGCCAGAAAGAGCGCCATGGCAAAACCCGCGCTCTGCCAGATGCCGGCAATCACCAGGCAGTAGATCGCCTTGTCGGTATCCACCAGCCAGTCGAAAGTGAACCCCGTAAAGCCCCAGCCGCGCACCAGCTTCTCGATGCCCATGCCGGGGTTGAGCAGCCACTTCCAGGCCGTTCCCGTGACGATGAACGACAGCGCCATGGGGTAGAGGTAGATGGTGCGCAATACGCCTTCGGCGCGGATTTTCTGGTCCAGCAGCACCGCCAGCAGCACGCCGATCAACAGAGAGCCGCCGACATAGCCGACGCCAAAAATACCCAGATTCTTCAGGGCCACCCACCAGCGCTCCATGCCCCAGAGTTCCCGGTACTGCGCCAGGCCCGCCCACTCGTAGCTGGGCAGCATGTGCGAGGTCGTGAGGCTGAGCGCCCCATTCCAGACCATCAGGCCATAAATAAAGGCAAACCCAAGCACGAAGGCGGGTGCCACGACCACCTTGGGAAGCCAGTGTTCAAATGAATTCTTCATTGCTTAAACGTTGTGTTCTGCATGGCGCAGGACCGGGTGTTGCCCACGCCAGCCCATGCTGCCTGCATAAAAAGGGGGGCGCCGAGGCGCCCCCAAGAACAAAGCAACCCTTGGTTAACTCACTACCCCTCTTACCACCACACCTCGTACTGCACGCCCACCAACGTGCGTGAGGTTTTCCCGTTGGCGCCGAAACTCCCCGCATTGGCCACGGCCGCCGCCTGGTTCCAGTTGGCCCGGGTCACATACAGGCGCAGCTCAGGACGCGACCAGAAGTCCGCCCCTGTCGCCAGCGCGGCTGCCAGGGTGATTTTGTTCAAGCGCTGATCCGCACCCACGCCCTTGCGCGTGGTGGTCGACACCTCGGCCAGCGCCTTGACATGCTCGGTGAAGGCGTACGACGCCCGCCCGCCCAGCGAGAAGTCTTTGGTCGTTGGCCCCCCCGAGATCGGACTTGCTGGTCTCGTAGGCGACCAAGGCCTGCCCACCGAAGGGCCCACGCTGCCAGTTGATCGAGTCCGCGATGCGCGTCACACGCTTGCCGGCGTTCAGTCCATCAATCGACTCAAACTCGCCGTCGATACGCGCATGGCCCTGCGAGGTTTGCAGGAACAGCGCGTTGTTCAGCCCTTTGACCAGAAAATCGGTCTGGTTGTGCGAAATCGAAATGCCGGTGCCCGAACCGCCGTTGACCTGGCCACTGCCCCCCACCGCCGTCAGCAGCACCCGCAGCTTGCCACCCGGATTGGTATTGATCTCCGAGAGATCGGCGTTGACGCGGTGGGCTTTGGCCCCGGTCGGCAGATTGCCGTCAAACTTGTCACCGCTAAAGACGCCGATCCCCAGCTTCATGTTGCCAACGGCAATATCCGTCACGCCGGCCCCCTCGTTGTCGCCGTAGTTCAACAGAAAGTAGTCGACGATGTGCACGTCCTGGATGCGCAGGCGGCGCTGACCGGCCCAGAACTTGGCTTCCGGGGCGAACGGCAGGCCGCTCATTTCCACATAGGCCTGTTCGGTACCGACCTTGCCGCTGCCCCACTTGGAGGGCATGTAGTTCACTTTCCACTTGACGCCATTGGTATCAAAGGTGCGTGCCAAGTTGATTTCAATGCCGTTGTCCCCTTCGTTGCCAAGACGGAACTTCTGCGTATCGCCACCCAGGGTCATGCCACCTTTCACCCCGTCCGAGTCGTTGAACACCGGCCCGCCACGCGAGTAACCGTTGAATTCAAAGCCGGCAACGTCCATTGCCATGGCACCATTGGCGCATGCGGCGGCCAAAGCCACCGCCGCAAGGCGGTATCTTTTCTTCATGATGGAATCCCTCAGTGGTTTATTTGGTTTTCGCAGCGGCTGCGATTTGCTTCATCGCATCGGCAACCGTGATCTTGTCGTCGTTCCCGAATTGGCTCACCGCATCCTTGATGGCGCCCTCGATCGCAGGGGGAACCGCCATGCCGTGGGCAATGCTGGGCACCAGGCTGCCGCTCTTGGCGGTTTCAGCGAAGTCCTTGGCCGACAACTTGGCGCAATCGTCGAACTTGTCCATGGAGACACCCGAGCGCACCGGAATCGACCCCTTGTTGAGGTTGAACACCTCCTGGAACGCGGGGCTCATGATGGAGCCGGCCAAATCGGCCTGCGCCTTGCGGGCCGAGGCATCCTTGAGCTTGAAGAAGATGAATGAGTCCACGTTGAACGTGAAGGCATTGGCCGTTCCCGGCGCCGCAGCACACTGGAAATCCTTGCCCGGCTGCTTGCCAGCAGCAAGAAACTCACCCTTGGCCCAGTCGCCCATGAACTGAAAACCCGCCTTGCCCTGAATCAGCATTGCCGTCGCCAAGTTCCAGTCGCGGCCAGGGGCAGAGGGGTCGGTGTACGCCTTGATGCGGCGGAAGGTCTCCAGCGACTTCTTCATGGTGTCGCTGGTCAGCGCCTTGTTGTCCAGCCGCACCAGGGCGTCCTCGTAAAACTTGGCGCCGCCGGTGCCCAGAACCACCGTTTCGAAGGTGGTGAAATCCTGCCAGTTCTGGCCGCCATGCGCCACGGGAATCAGCCCCGCTGCCTTGAGCTTGTCGGCGTCGGCAAAGAACTCGTCCCAGTTTTTGGGCATGGTGGCCACGCCGGCCTTTTTCAAGGCCTCCGAGCTGCCCCACAGCCAGTTGACGCGGTGCACGTTGACCGGGGCCGCCACGTAGGAACCCTTGTATTTCATGATGTCGCCCACGACCTTGGGCAGCACCTCGTCCCATTTCTCAGCCTTGGCAACCGGGTCCATATTGGCCAGGACGCCCTCGGCGGCCCACTCCTGAATCGCAGGGCCTTTGGTCTGGGCAGCCGACGGCGGGTTGCCCGAGATGACACGGCTTTTGAGAACCGTCATGGCGCTGTCGCCACCGCCACCCGCCACGGCAAAATCGCGCCAGGTGTGGCCCTTGGCCTGCATCATCTTCTTGAGCTCCGCCACCGACTTGGCCTCGCCGCCCGAAGTCCAGTAGTGCAGCACCTCCACTTCCCCCGCACTGGCGGACAAGACCGCCGCCAGACCAATCGCGGCAGCAGCGATCTTTGTAATATTCCCCATAGCCGTGTCTCCTTGATGTAGTGAATCCGGTTGCCTGCCTAACGCGCATCGCCGTCAGTGCAGGTTATTACTTTAATTACAATAATTAATTTACGCCCTGGTATTTTCCCTGAGTGCCTTGCCGCACTGCTTTCGCGGATATGCTCGATTCCATGGTCACGATCCTCATCGTTGAAGACGACGCACTGTTGCTCGACGCACTGACAGGCCAGCTCCAGCAGCTGGGCTATGGCGTGCACACGGCATCGAGTGTCCCGCAGGCGATGGCGCTTTTGCAGGCGCACGTGGTGGACGGCATCATGCTGGACCTGGGCCTGCCGGGAGCCGACGGCATGGAGCTGCTGGTCTGGGTGCGCAGCCATATCGCCGGCTTGCCGGTACTCATCCTGACAGCGCGCGACGGCGTGGACGACCGTGTGCGCGGGCTCAACGCCGGCGCCGACGACTACATCACCAAGCCCTTCAACATGCAGGAGCTGCAGGCCAGGCTCCAGGCGATGTTGCGGCGCGCACGCCAGCCGGCGTTCACGCACGCCGCCAGCACCACAAGCGGTCAGATCACGAGCCTCGGCGCCCTGGAAATCGACCACGGCAGCCATACTGCAGCGTTGGAGGGAACCCCACTCGATTTGACGCAGCGCGAATGGGAATTGCTGGAATTGCTGGTCCAGCGCTGTGGCGAGGTAGTCACCCGCGAAGATGTGCTGACGGCATGGCGCGCCAGCCCCAGCGAAGCCGGCCAAGTGGTGCCACCGGTCAATTCGAATGCGCTTGAGGTGTATGTCCACCGCTTGCGCAGAAAGCTCGATTCCTCCAGTCTGGTCATCCGCAACATCCGCGGTCTTGGCTACATGTTGGTAAAACCATGAACATCCCCCTGAGCCGCTGTGCCGCTCCGAGCAAGCGCCAGAGGCGCAAGCCCTTCGGAGCCGTCCAAGCCTGCGAAGGCAGGCTTGGAACTGCGGCCCTCAGCCCCTTCTCTCGGCTTCGCCGGGAAGGGGAACGCCGCCAGCGCGGCGGGGCGGCCCTTGCGCGGCGGCCCTGGCCTCGTTCACGCCAGTTTCATGCGGTGTGGGCGGCATGCAGCGTCATGGGAAGCTGACATGCGCCCGGCCTCTGGCGTCTCGCTACAGCGCAAACTTTTGCTGTGGCTGCTGTTGCCCCAGCTGGTACTGTGGCTGTCTGGTGGTTTTTTTGCCTGGCGGCTGGCACTGCAAAACGGCGAAAAGGGCATCGACCAGACACTCACGCAGTCGGTGCGGGGGCTCGCACGGCAGATCAAGCCGATTGGTGACGGGCTACTGGTCGATTTTCCCAAGGCGGCGCAAGACCTGTTGGAGCAAGACCCCGCCGACCGCATCACCTACATGGTGTCGTCTCCACCAGGAAAATTTCTGCTGGGCAACGCCCAGCTGCCGCCCCCACCACCGGTGGGCATACGCGTAGGCGAGCCCCTGCTGTACCCGGCGCGGCTGGATGGCAAGGCCGTGCGCGTCGCCCTGCTGGACGTGGACTACGGCACACCCCAGGCACGCCAGACGCTGCGCGTCCAAGTGGCGCAAAGCCTCGCCGTGCGCAAGCGGATTGCCCAGGAGCTGCTGGCACAGATGCTGCTGCCCATGGGCCTGATGGGGCTGGCACTCAGTGCGTTGGTCTACGCCGGCGTATTGCGCGGCCTGCAGCCGCTCAAGCGGCTGGAAGCCCAGATTGAGCGCGCGGGCGCGCGCTCGCACGGCGGCACCGACCCACTGCCGCCGATTGAACTCACCTCGGCACCGCAGGAGGTGCGTTCCCTCGCCAGCACCATCAACCGGCTGCTCGAAGCCGTGGCGCATGGCCAGGAAATGGAAAAACGTTTTCTGAACGACGCCGCGCACCAGTTGCGCACGCCGCTCGCCGGCCTGATCGCCCAAACCGAGCTGGCGCTGCACGAGAGCCACGAGGCGGCGGTGCGCGAGCGCCTGGAAAAAGTCCTCGCTGCCGCCCGGCGCAGCGCCCATCTGGTGCACCAGCTGCTGCAGCTGGCGCGCTCGGAGGCCAGCATCGCCATGCAGCCCGTTGACCTGGCCACCTTGGCGCGCGAAGTGGCGCGCGAATGGGCCGCACGCGCCCTGGCCCAAAACATCGATCTGGGCTACGAGGGCGATGCGCAGCGCCTGGTGCAGGGCCAGCCCTTGCTGCTGCGCGAGGCGCTCAACAACCTGATCGACAATGCCCTGCACTATGCCGGCCAGGGCGCGACGGTGACGGTACGCGTCACAGCCGAGCCGGATGGCTGGGCGACTCTGGCCGTTGAAGACGACGGGCCCGGTGTCTCGCCCGTGCACTTGGCAGACCTGTTTTCGCGCTTCTGGCGCGGCTCGGACAAAGCGGGCGGCTGCGGCCTGGGCTTGTCCATCGTCGAGGAAATCGCGCTGCGCCACGGTGGGCGCACCGTGGCAGAGCTGATGGAGCCGCACGGCCTGCGCGCGGGTTTGCGCCTGCCGCACAGTGGCCCGATCATTGCGCTTACCAATCAAGCGTGAAGGCGAAGCGCAGACAGTACCCACGTACTGGCTCAGTAAAGCCGACAAAGTGCACGCTTGTTTCGAAATGGCATCAGGCCGCCAGAATGAGCTTTTCCAGCTTCACCGCATCCACCGCAAAGGCGCGAATCCCCTCGGCCAGCTTCTCGGTGGCCATGGCATCTTCGTTCAGCGCGTAGCGGAACCCTGCCTCGTCGTACTGAATGGCCGCGATGTCCATGGCGCGCGCGGCGCCGGCATCGAGCGCACGCGGCAGCGGGGCGTCACGCTGCGCCAACTGGGCCAGCAGGTCGGGCGCGATGGTCAGCAGGTCGCAGCCCGCCAGCGCCGTGATCTGGCCGATGTTGCGAAAGCTCGCGCCCATCACTTCGGTGCCAATCCCAAAGTGCTTGTAGTAGTGGTAGATCTGCGTGACCGACTGCACGCCGGGGTCGTTTGCGCCCGCACGCGCTGCCTCGTCCCACGCAGCGCCGGCGCTTTTCTTGTACCAGTCGTAAATGCGGCCCACGAACGGCGAAATGAGCTGCACCTTGGCCTGCCCACACGCCACGGCCTGCGCCATGGAGAACAGCAGGGTCAGATTGGTGTGGATGCCGCGCGCTTCGAGCTTGCGCGCCGCCTCGATGCCCTCCCAGGTGGCCGCCACCTTGATGAGCACGCGGTCGATATGAACGCCCTCGGCCTGGTAGAGCTCGATGATCCGCTCGGCACGCGAAATGGTGGCGCTGGTATCAAAGCTCAGGCGGGCATCCACTTCGGTCGATACGCGCCCTGGAATCGTGGCCAGAATCTCGCAGCCAAAGCGCACCAGCAGGCGGTCAATCACCTCGTCCAGGGCACGGCCGCGCCAGGCGTCCACGGTCGATTGCAGCAGCGGTGCGTAGTCGGGTTTTTGCACCGCTTTCAGAATGAGCGAGGGGTTGGTCGTCGCATCCTGGGGCTGGAACTGCGCGAGCTGCTTGAAGTCGCCGGTGTCGGCAACGACGGTGGTGAACTGTTTGAGGGCGTCGAGCTGGTTCATGCGGGTCCTGTAGGGAAAACGTGGGACGGAGAAGGATCTTCCAAGTGTATGCGCCGCTGCACAGCCATGAAACCGGGTTACATTGCGACGCATCCCCCTGCCCGCTCCGCTTCCTTCACCATGCTCGACCGCATCACCGCATCCCTCTCCTCGCTGGCGCCTGCCGAGCAGCGCGTGGGCCGTTTGGTGCTGCTCGACCCACGCGCCTTCGCCCGCCTGCCGGTGCGCGAACTGGCCGAACGCGCGCAGGTCAGCAAACCCACCGTGGTGCGCTTCTGCCGCAGCATGGGCTACGACGGCCTGGCCGACTTCAAGCTCAAGCTCGCCGGCAGCGTGAGCGAGGGCGTGCCCTTCATCCACCGCAGCGTGGACCTGGACGACAAGACGGGCGACGTGCTGGTCAAGGTGGTGGACAACGCCGTGGCCGCCTTTCTGCAGTACCGCAACGCGGCGAGCACCAGCGCCTTGGAGCGTGCGGCGGTGGCACTGGCGGACACCTGGCGCCAGCGCGGGCGCATTGAATTCCACGGCGCCGGCAATTCGGGCATCGTCGCGCAGGACGCACAGCACAAGTTCTTTCGCTTGGGCGTGACATCGCTCGCTACCAGCGACGGCCATATCCAGGTGATGAGCGCGACGCTGCTGGGCAAGGGCGATTGCCTGGTCATCATCTCGAACTCGGGCCGCACGCGCGACCTGATGGACGCGGCGGACATCGCACGGCGCAATGGCGCGACAACGATTGCCATCACGTCGAGTGGCTCCCCGCTGGCCGGCGCCTGCCACATCCACCTCGCCGCCGACCACCCCGAGGGCTACGACCGCTACAGCCCCATGGTCTCGCGCCTGCTGCACTTGCTCATCATCGACGTGCTGGCCACCTGCGTGGCGCTGCGCATCGGCAGCTCGCTGCAACCCGTGCTGCAGCAGATGAAGGACAACCTGCGGGCGAAACGGTACACGTGAAATTTCGACTGTTTTAGGGCTCTAGGGCAATGCCCACGGGCGTTGACAGCTATATCTAGCATAGCAACCATGCACGCAGCACCCAGCCGTGGGCCAGGTGCAAGGCTTCAGAGGCCGGTCCCCAATGTCTGAAGGACTATTGCGCCGGGCGTCCGTAGGTGGAGGTGAAACTGGCCTTGGCCAAGGTGTTGGCGTTCACCATGAATCCCGCCAACGCCGCCGAGGCATCGTCGGGAATTTCGAGCCTGTCCACGCCCAGGGCATGCACCGTGAAGACGTAGCGGTGCGGCTTGTCACCGGGCGGCGGGCACAGGCCGCCCCAGGCAAAGGCGCCGTAGTCGTTGCGGATCTGCCGCGCACCCCGCGGCAGGCTGACACCGCCCTTGGCGCCCGCGTTCGGTGCCAGCGCGGCAGTGCCCGCTGGAAGGTCGATCACGAACCAGTGCCACCAGCCCGAACCGCTGGGGGCGTCCGGGTCATAGACCGTGAGGGCAAAGCTTTTGGTGCCTTCGGGCGCGCCGCTCCAGTACAGCGCGGGCGATTCGTTGCGGCCCGAGCAGCCAAAGCCGTCAAACTCAAAATGCGCGGGAACGCTGCCGCCGGCGGGAATGTCGGGGCTGCTGAGGGTGAAGTGGCCCATGTCTGTCTCCTGTTCCGATCAAAACGTTGACAGTGGGTTGTAGCAGACGGGTGCGTTCGTGTCGCGCGCAACATCCTCAGCCCAGCCAAAAAATAGTAGCAAAAATGGCCTCTAGCGCTTGATGGGTAAGCGCTACCAGCTATCTATACAGGAGCAAATTCGCGCTCTGACGCTCTCTCAGATCCGCCCCTCTTCCACGGCATGGCAGGCGATGCGGATGCCGCCCAGGCTCAGCAGGGCCGGCCGCTCGCTGCGGCAGCGATCGTTGGCGTGCGGGCAGCGCGGGTTGAAGGCGCAGCCCGGCGGCGGCGCGAGCGGGTTGGGCACTTCGCCCTGCACCGGGGTGCGCGCGCGGCCGGTGTCGTGCATCTTGGGGATGGCGTCGAGCAGCATGCGCGTGTAAGGGTGGCGCGGCTCGGCAAACAGGCTCGCCTTGTCTGCCAATTCGACCAGGCGTCCCAGGTACATCACGCCCACGGCGTCGCTCACATGCCGCACCACGGCCAGGTTGTGGCTGATGAAGAGGTAGGTCAGGCCGAGGCGCTGCTGCAAGTCCTTCATGATGTTGAGCACCTGCGCCTGCACCGACACGTCAAGCGCCGAGGTGGGCTCGTCGCAGACCAGAAATTCGGGTTCGGTCGCCAGCGCCCGGGCAATCGATACGCGCTGGCGCTGCCCGCCCGAGAACTGGTGCGGAAACTTGGCCATGTCGAGCGGCGACAGGCCTACGGATTCGAGCAGCACGCCAACGCGCTCACGCAGATCCACCTTGCCGCTCGCCATGCCATGCTCGCGCAGCGGCTCGCCCACGATGTCCTCCACCCGCCAGCGCGGGTTCAGGCTGGCGTACGGGTCCTGGAAAATCATCTGGATGCGGCGGCGCAGCGCCTGCGATTGCGCACCCAAAAAACCGGCGTGCGCATCCTGGCCATCGAACTGGAAGCTTCCGCGCGACGGCTGGTACAGCCCCACGAGCAGGCGCGCCACCGTGCTCTTGCCGCAACCCGATTCCCCCACCAGCGCCAGCGTCTGGCCACGCCCGATCTCGAAACTCACGCCATCGACGGCATGCAGGAGCGTGCGGGGTCGCCGCTCGATGACGCGGTTGAGCCAGGGCGCGGAGACGTCAAAGGTCTTGGCGAGGTCGCTGGCCTGCACCAGCGGTGCGGTGCGCAAGGCGCTCATGCACCCTCCCTGGCATGCAGCCAGCAGGCCGCGCGCGTGGCCCCTGCGTCGAGCAGGTCGGGACGCTCGGCACGGCAGCGCGCAAACACTTCGGGGCAGCGCGGGTGGTAGGCGCATCCGGGCGGAATGGCGTTCAGCCGGGGCATGGCGCCGTCGATCTGGTGCAAACGCTCCCGGTCCTGGGCCATGTCGGGGATGGCCGCCATGAGCCCTGCCGTGTAGGGGTGCGCAGGGTGGTTGATGAGCGCGTGCACCGGGCCGATTTCCGCCACGCGCCCGGCGTAGAGCACGGCCACTCGGTCGCAGGTTTCGGCGATCACCCCCATATCGTGGGTGATCAACATGACGGCCGCGCCGCGCGAGGTGCAAACGCTTTTGAGCAACTGGATGATCTGCGCCTGGATGGAGACATCGAGTGCCGTGGTCGGCTCGTCGGCAACGATCAGCCGTGGCTCGGCAGCCAGCGCCAGCGCAATCACCACCCGCTGGCGCATGCCGCCGGAGAACTGGTGCGGGTAGTGCTCAATGCGCTGCTCAGGCGCGGGAATGCCGGTGTCGGCCAGCAGCTCGATGGCCCGCTCGCGCGCCTGCGCGCGGGTCATTGGCAAATGCGTGAGGATGGTTTCCGTGAGCTGGCGCCCGACGGTGTAGAGCGGGTTCAGCGAGGTGAGCGGGTCCTGGAAGATCGCGCCGACGTGGCGGCCACGCACGTGGCGCATCTCCTGGGGTGGAAGTTGGTCGATGCGCCGGCCTTCGAGCCAGATCTCGCCTGAGGCGATGCGCCCTGGTGGCTCCAGAAGGCCAATGATGGCAGCACCGGTCAGCGACTTACCAGCACCCGATTCGCCCACCACACCCAGAATTTCTCCCGGCTCGATGGCGAACGAGATGCCGTCGAGCGCCCGCAACGTGCCACGCCGGTGCGGGAATTCGACCACCAGGTCTTTGACTTCAAGCAGGGGCATTTGCGTAGTCTGTTGCGCTATGGAAGCCCCGCAGCGCAAAACACCGGCGCAGCCCACACCAGCAGCAGCCGCGCAAGGGCCGCCCCGCCGCGCTGGCTGTGTCCCCCCTTGGGGGGGATGGAGCGAAGCGACACAGGGGGGTCATTGCAACCTTGGGTTGAGTGCATCGCGCAGCCAGTCGCCCAGCAGGTTCACCGACAGCGCAATCAGCACCAGCATGAGGCCGGGGAAGACGGTGATCCACCATTCGCCGGAGAAAAGGTAGTCGTTGCCCACGCGAATCAAGGTGCCCAGCGACGGCGAGGTCACGGGCGCCCCGACACCCAGGAACGACAGTGTTGCCTCGGTAATGATGGCGGTGGCGACCTGGATGGTGGCCAGCACCATCACCGGCCCCATCACGTTGGGCAGCACATGCCGGCGCATGATGCGCAGCGGCGGCACACCGGTGACACGCGCCGCCTGCACGTATTCCTTGCTGCGTTCGACCAGCGTGGAGCCACGCACGGTGCGTGCGTACTGCACCCAGCCGGTCAGCGAAATCGACAGGATGAGCACACCAAAGGCGAGTGACTCGTCTGCATCCGGAAACATCGCCCGCCCCACCCCGGCGATCAGCAGCGCCACCAGAATGGCCGGAAACGAGAGCATCACATCGCACAAGCGCATCAGCAGGCCGTCCACCCAGCCGCCTAGGTAGCCCGCGACCAGCCCCAGCGTCACGCCGACCAGCACCGACAACACCACCGAGGCAACACCGACGATGAGTGAGATACGCGCGCCGTACATGACCGCGGACAGGATATCCCGGCCCTGGTCGTCCGTGCCCAACAGGTATTTGCGCGAACCGAGCTCGCTCCAGGCGGGCGGCAGGCGCGAATCACCCAGCTCCAGGCTCGCAAGATCAAACGGGTTGTGCGGCGCGATCTGTCCAGCAAACAGCGAGGCCAGCACACAGACGAGCGCCACCGCCGCCGCCGCCATGGCAACCGGCGAGCTGCGCAGGCTGTGCGCCAGGTCGCTGTCCCAAACGCGCCGCACGATGGCCCTCATGCGCAGGCCATCCTTGTGGCGTGTCGGGGGCTCACTTTTCGATGCTCATCCATTTGAACGGCATGAAGTTGTCGGCCAATTGCACGAGCTTGACCTTCTTGCTGACGCCCCATGCCAGCGCCTGCTGGTGCAGCGGCAGGTGGCCAATGTCGGCGGTATGCAGGGCAAAGGCTTCCTTGATCATGGCGTTGCGCTTGGTCTTGTCGGTTTCGACCTGGATTTTGTGCGCCAGTTCGTCCACCTTGGGGTTGCAATAGGCCCCCAGGTTGAATTGCCCCGCGCCGTTCTCGTCCACACAGACCATCAAGGCATTGAGCGCGTTGAGCGCGTCGTAGGTCGTGGGCGTCCAGCCCAGCATGTAGAAGCTCGTATCGCGGCGCAGCACCTTGGGAAAGTAGGTCCCCTTGGTTTCAGCCAGCAGCTTGATCTTGACATTGATGCGCGCCAGATTCGCCGCCACCGCCTGGCAGATTTTGCTGTCGTTCACGTAGCGGTCATTCGGACAGTTCATGGAGACCTCGAAGCCGTCGGGATAGCCGGCTTCGGCCATCAGTTTCTTGGCGGCGTCGGGGTCGTAGGGCAGACGCTTGACGTTGGGGTCGAACCCATTGATACCGGGGCCGACCATCAAGGCCGACGGGTTGGATGCGCCCCGCATCACGTTCTTCTTGATGCCGTCAATGTCGATCGCCTGGTAGAACGCCTGGCGCACGCGCTTGTCCTTGAACGGGTTCTTGCCCTTGACGCTGGAATACAGCAGTTCATCGCGCTTCTGGTCCATGCCGAGGAAGACGGTGCGAAGCTCGGGGCCTGTGACGGCGCGTGTGCCTGGGTTGCGGTTGACGCGCTCGATGTCCTGTACGGGAATCGGCTCCATCACATCCACTTCGCCCGACAGCAGCGCGGCGACGCGCGTGGAATCGTTCCCAATGGGCGTAAAGATGATTTCCTGGGCGTTGCCCTCAATCTTGCCCCAATAAGTACCGTTGCGCGTGAACACGGTGCGCACACCGGGCTGGCGCTCGCGCAGGCGGAATGGCCCGGTGCCGTTGGCCCGGAAAGAGGCTGCGTTTTCGATCCCCTTGCGGCGATCCACCGGCTTGACCGCCTGGTTGTCCTCACACCATTTTTTGCTCATGATGTAAGAGGTCGTAATCACATCCGGCAGGATCGGCTGGGGCGCGAACGTCTCTATGTCCACCGTGTGGTCGTCAACCTTGCGCACTTCTTTGACGTCGCTATTCGTGGCTTTCATGTCCGAGCCCTCGCCCTTCATGCGAGCGAAGCTGAACACCACGTCGTCGGCGGTGAAGGGCGTGCCGTCGTGGAACTGCACACCCTTGCGCAGTTCAAAACGCCAGACCGTGGGCGCCGTCTGCTTCCAGGCCGTGGCCAGTGCCGGTGCAAGGCTGAGATCCTTGTTGCGGCCGACCAGCGGTTCGTAGACGTTGCTGTCCGTGCTCAGTTGCAGCGACTCATTGAGCGAATGCGGGTCCATGGAGAGCGCGTCTCCCTGGTTGGCGATGCGGATGGTTTGCGCCTGTCCCACCAGCGTGGCGGCAGACAGGGCAGCGAACAGGGCAGTGGCAACCAGTTGTCTCGTCTTTTTCATTTAGGTCTCCTGGGATGAAAGAGGGAGGGCGTCCTCATGCAACAGGCAAGGGCATGGAGCGCTCGATCAGGCTAGCGTGCAAGGCGGCGCCCAGCGACAGGATATCGTCGTTGAAGTCGTAGCGGTTGTTGTGCAGTGCGACACCGCTCGCCCCCATACCCTGGCCAATGCGCAGATAGGCGCCAGGCTTGGTCTGGAGCATGAAGGAAAAATCCTCGGCACCCATGCTGGGCTCGAGGTCGCGCACCACGTTTTCCGCGCCCAGCAGGGCCACAGCCACATCACCAGCAAACTGCGCCTCGGCTTCGGAGTTGATGGTGGCAGGGTAAATGCGCTGGTAATCCAGTGCAATCGTGGCACTGAACGCCAGCCCTACAGCACTGCACAGCTCGTGCAGGCGTCTTTCAACCAAGGCTTGCACTTCGTGGTCGAATGTGCGCACCGTGCCCACCAGCGTCGCGCTTCCGGGCAACACGCTGAAAGCGGCAAGGTCGCCCGCCTGCATCGCGCACAGGCTTACGACAGCACTGTCGATGGGCCGCACGTTGCGCGAGACGATACTTTGCACGGCGGTGATCAGATGCGCGGCCACCAACACCACGTCCACTGTCTGGTAGGGATGCGCCCCATGGCCGCCGCGCCCGGTGATGTGAATGGTGATGCGATCGGCCGCTGCCATCATCGCCCCGTCATTCAGGCCCACGGTGCCCGGCTTCATTGCCGGCCAGTTGTGCATGGCGTAGATGGACTGCACGGGAAACCGATCGAACAATCCGTCTTCCATCATCACGCGCGCACCAGCCATGCCTTCTTCGCCCGGCTGAAAGATCAGGACCGCCGTGCCATCGAAATCGCGCGTCGCGGCCAGGTAACGCGCCGCGCCGACCAGCATGGCGGTATGGCCGTCGTGGCCGCAGCCATGCATCAGGCCCTGTTTGCAGGACTTCCAGGTGAAGTCGTTGTGCTCCGTCATCGGCAGGGCATCCATGTCGGCCCGCAGCCCCACCATGGCGCCGCTCGCCGTGCTGCGCCCGTGCACCACGGCAACGATGCCTGTGCGACCAATGCCATCGTGAATCTCGTCCACTCCGCAGACCTTGAGCGCTTCCTTGACGCGCGAACCGGTATACACCTCTTCAAAACCCAGTTCGGGATGTGCATGCAAATCGCGGCGCAGCGCGGTCAGTTCGGGGTGAAACTGCGCAATCTGTGCAAATGCGCGGCCGCCCGCCTTGAGGCGGTGAGAAGACAACATCAGCGAGCTCCCAAGCCCCCAGCACGCAGGCGGGGGTCAACAACAAAATACAGCAGATCAACCACCAGATTGATCACCACGAAAATCAAGGCGATCAGACACAGATAGGCCGCCATCACGGGAATGTCGGCAAACGTGACGGCCTGGATGAACAGCAGGCCCATGCCAGGCCACTGAAACACGGTTTCCGTGATGATGGCAAAAGCAATGAGGCCACCGAGCTGCAGCCCGGTGATGGTCATCACCGGTACCAAGGTATTTTTGAGCGCGTGGCCGAAATGAATCGCGCGGTCCGACAGGCCCCGCGCCCTGGCAAACTTGATGTAGTCGGTCCGGAGCACTTCCAGCATTTCGGCACGCACCAGCCGCATGATGAGCGTGAGCTGGAAAATCGCCAGGGTGATCGCGGGCAACACGATGTGGTGCCAGCCGTCACGCGTCAGCAAACCACTGCTCCACCAGCCCAGTTGGACCACGTTGCCGCGGCCAAAACTGGGGAACCAGCCCAGCAGCACCGAAAACACCAGTATCAGCAAAATGCCGATAAGAAAGGTGGGCAGCGATACTCCCAGCAGAGACAGCCCCATGAACACCTGGCTGAGAAAGCTGCCGCGCCGCAGCGCCGCATAGACGCCCATGGGCACCCCTACCACCAAGGCCAGGACGGCAGCGACCAACGACAGCTCCAAGGTGGCCGGAAAGCGCTCGGCGATCAGCCGTGAGACCTTGGCGCCCTGGCGCAGGCTCAAGCCAAACTTCCCCTGGGCGGCGTGCACCAGAAAATGCCAGAACTGCACAAAAAAAGGCCTGTCCAAGCCGAGCGAGGCGCGCAACTCGCGAATCTGGTCCGGCTTGGCGTCCTGCCCCAGCAGGAACACCACCGGGTCGCCCACGTACTGGAACAGCAAAAAAGAAATGAAGGCCACCGCGACCAGTACGACCACGGCCTGCATCAGACGGCGAAAAATGAAGGCAAGCATTCCCGCGTCAAGCTCCTGCCGCCATGGCGCCGTCTGTCACACCTCTGCGATGGAGGCCCACTGACCCACTAGGCCCGCTGCAAAGGATCTGCGTCATGCCGTCAGGATAGCGAGGTTTCTGCGGCTTGCCGTGCTTTGCCTGGGTGGCGTCGGGTCAAAACAACGTGGCAACATTGGTCGATTCCATCGGCAAGAGCACGCCCATGCTGGGCGCACATAAAAAAAGCCGCAAACCCGAAGGTTTGCGGCTTTGATTCTTGCGATGCAAAGCTGGCTCACGCCAGCGCGTCATCAGAAGTTGTGGCGAACGCCCAGGCCAAAGGTGTTCTTGGCGCCGGTCTTGTAGTTGCCGGCATCATCAGCACCATCTTTGTAGTAGGTTGCGTACGTGAAGGTGCGCTTGGACAGAGCGTACTTGGCTTCCAGCAGAACGTCGGTGTTCTTGAAGCCGCTGTTGGTTTGGCGAGCGATGTCCAGCGTCAGAGCCACAGGGCCGACAGGAACCGTGCCACCAAGGGTGAAGCCCTTGGCATTGATTTGCTTGTCGTCCTGGAGCGAGCCGGCCAGCTTGAACATACCGAAGTCATACGAACCACCCAGAGCTACGTTGCTCTTCAGGGTGTTGGTCTTGTTGTACGACAGAGCAGCAGCGATCGGGCCGTTCGCGTAGATCAGGTTCAGGTCGGTCTTGGCATTGCCGCTGTTGTCAGGCTTTGCGGTGTAACCGATCGTGCCGCTGAAACCGCCCATGTTGGGGGTGGTGTACTGGAACACGCTGTTGGTACGTGGGCCTTCACCCGTGAAGCCGAACTGGTTGCCCACTACCGAGTAGTTGGCCGTGCCAGTCAGTTCCCAAGCAGCCACGCCGTAGAAGCTGGGGTTCAGCGTACGGCCCATTTGGAAGCGGCCAAAGCCACCCGACAGAGCCAGCCATGCAGCACGTTGGTAGGTGGCAGCATCGGTAGCGCCGGATTCAGCGTTGATGCCTTGTTCGAAGTTGAAGGAAGCCTTCAGGCCACCGCCCAGATCTTCAACGCCGCGCACGCCCAGACGGCTGTTGCCGTTGTTCATCAGGCCGTTGCCGCTCATTTGAGCCGACACGCCGCTGGCCTTAGCCAAAGACAAATCAGCCACGCCGTACATGGTGACCGAAGACTGAGCCATGGCGGCGCCGGAAGCAGCCAGCACGGCCAGGGCAATCAGGGATTTTTTCATTGCGAGTTACTCCAAGGTTAAACATAGGGCGCCGGTACGGGGGGTCTTGGGTGTTGTGGCACCTGCACAGTCCCGCCGGTTCCCCGGGCCAACCTCCTGGTGGGGAAGTTGCTGCTATTGCACCAGAGGCGGGCAGGTTTCGCAAAGGAATTCACGGTCCAACAGCCGCAAAGTGGCAATTCGTTGTCCTGCTGCAACAGCCTGCGTCCAGACACCACCATCGGCACCAGAAGGACCAAGTTGAGAGCACAAGTTCCCATTATTTTGTATCTATACGCAAAGAATGTGCCAAATCACCCTCTATGGGGCGAGGGCCGGCAATCTCCAGCCGCCCCCGGTTCCGGTTCCGCCGCTCTGCCCTCAGCCCTCCAACACTTCAAAACTGGTGGTGATCTGCGCCGTCTTGGCCAGCATGATGCTGGCCGAGCAGTATTTTTCGTGGCTGAGCGCAATGGCGCGCTCCACGGCGGTGTCTGGCAGGTCTTTGCCCGACACCGTGAAATGCATGTGAATACGGGTGAACACCTTGGGATCGGCTGCGGCTCGCTCGGTTGTGAGGTGCACGCTGCAGCCGCGCACATCGTGGCGGCCTCGGCGCAGGATCAGCACCACGTCGTAGGCGGTGCAGCCGCCGGTGCCTGCCAGCACGGTCTCCATGGGGCGCGGCGCGAGGTTCTGACCACCCATTTCCGGCTTGACCGTGTCGGGCGCGCCATCCATGGCAATCACGTGCCCGCTGCCGGTTTCGGCGACAAACCCCATACCCGAACGGGTGCCTGCGGCCCCCGTCCAACTGACTGTGCATTCCATCGGTGTCCTTGTGCGCATGTGCTTTGGAGGCAACATTCTAAAAAATTCGCAGGCTACTTGCTGCATTGCAACAAGCAAAGCGCTACACTGCAACCATGCGAGGCACCGCAGACAGCAATCCTGTCACAGCGCCTGGCACCGTTTGTCTCCTCCATCTCCTCAAAACGGATGGATTAAGCCCCCGGCTTTGCGGCCAGGGGCTTTTTTTTGCCTGTCGCTCCGGCCGGCTGCTTGAAGTGGCGCCTATGATGACCGCCCCGCGTCGGCATTGGCCGCGCCGGGTCACCTGCAGTGCGACATGACCGATCCTCTTACCCCCCACGATTACCTCACCAGAATTCTGAACGCACGCGTCTATGACGTGGCCATCGAATCCAACCTGGATCTGGCGCGCGCGCTCAGCCAGCGGCTGCACAACAAGGTGCTGCTCAAGCGCGAGGACCAGCAGCCGGTGTTCAGCTTCAAGCTGCGCGGTGCCTACAACAAGATGGCGCACCTCTCGCCCGAGGATCTGCAGCGTGGCGTGATTTGCGCCTCCGCCGGCAACCACGCTCAGGGCGTGGCCATGAGCGCGCACAAGCTGGGCACGCGCGCCGTGATCGTCATGCCAACCACCACGCCCGAGGTGAAGATCGATGCCGTGCGCGCCCTGGGCGGCGAAGTGGTGCTGCATGGCGACAGCTATTCCGACGCCTACGACCACGCTGCGGCACTGCAGCGCGACCAGGGACTGACATTCGTCCACCCGTTTGACGACCCGGACGTGATTGCCGGCCAGGGTACGGTGGCCATGGAAATCCTGCGCCAGGTGCAAAAACTCGGCACCCAGCGACTGGATGCGGTGTTTGTCGCTATCGGCGGCGGCGGCTTGATTAGCGGCGTGGCGAACTACATCAAGGCCGTGCGGCCGGACGTCAAAGTCATTGGCGTGCAGATGAACGACTCGGACGCCATGATGCAGTCGGTGGCGGCGGGCAAGCGCATCACTCTGCCCGACGTCGGGCTGTTCTCGGATGGCACGGCCGTCAAGCTCGTCGGCGAGGAGACCTTCCGCATTGCACGCGGCTTGGTGGACGAGTTCATGACCGTGGACACCGATGCGGTCTGCGCCGCCATCAAGGATGTGTTCGTTGATACCCGCAGCATCGTGGAGCCCGCCGGCGCGCTGGCTGTAGCCGCCATCAAGCAGTATGTGGCAAGCCACAAGACCCGCGGCGAAACCTACGCCGCCATTCTGTGCGGCGCCAACATGAACTTCGACCGCCTGCGCTTTGTCGCCGAGCGCGCCGAGGTGGGCGAGGAGCGCGAGGCTCTGCTGGCCGTCACCATCCCCGAAGCGCGCGGGAGCTTCCGGCGTTTTTGCGAGGTGATTGGCGAACTGCCTGGCGGGCCGCGCAACGTCACCGAGTTCAACTACCGCATCAGCGATGCGGCGCGCGCCCATGTGTTCGTCGGCATTGCGACCCACGGACGGGGCGAGTCGGCGAAGCTGGCGAAGAGCTTTGCTCGCCATGGTTTTGAAGCGCTGGATTTGACGCACGACGAATTGGCCAAGGAGCATTTGCGCCATCTGGTCGGGGGCCACTCCGCCCTGGCGCAAGACGAGCGGCTGCTGCGCTTCGTCTTCCCCGAGCGGCCCGGCGCGCTGCTGAAGTTCCTGAGCCTGATGCAGCCGAGCTGGAACATCTCGCTGTTCCACTACCGCAACCAGGGCGCCGACTACGGCCGCATTCTGGTGGGTTTGCAAGTGCCGGCCAGCGATGCGCAGGCGTTCGAGGCATTCCTGGCTACCTTGGGGTACCCCTACGTGGAAGAAACGCTTAACCCGGCCTACCGCCTGTTCCTGCAGTCGGGCACCGATGGCGCTTGATAATTTAGGCAAAATCGGCCTTCTGCGCTTATCCCATAAGCGCAAGCAGCTATGAATTTCGAAGAACGGGCACAACAGGCACTGCGCCACTACCTGCTGGCGCTGCAGTTTTTCACCCGCATTCCGATCACCGGCCGACTGGCGGCGTGGGTGGGGTTCAGCCCGGAGATGCTGCGCGCCTCCAGCGCCCATTTCCCAGGCGCCGGCTGGGTCGTCGGCGCCTGCGCCTGCATGGTCTATGCCTTGCTCTATCTGGGGCTCGGCGCAGCGCCCGCCACGCCCTGGGTGGCCGCGGCGCTGAGCACGGCCGCCACCGTGCTGCTCACCGGGGGCTTTCATGAAGACGGCCTGGCCGATGTGGCGGATGGTCTCGGCGGCAGCCAGGAGCGTGGGCGTGCGCTCGACATCATGAAAGATTCGCGCATCGGTGCTTTCGGCGCCATGGCGCTCGTCTTGGCGCTGCTGGCCAAAACGGGCTTGCTGGCCTTGCTCGGCCAACGCGGCCTCTCGCCGGCGCTGGCGGCGCTGGCCGGCGCCCATGTGGTTTCCCGATTTTTCCCGCTGCTGCTGGTGCGGGGGCTGCCCTACATCGGCGACAGCGCGCGCTCCAAAGCGAAACCGCTGGCAGACAGCATCACCCCCGCGCAGCTTGCGACGGCTGCGGCCTGGTGCATGGCTCCGCTGGCCGTCATCGCCCTTGGCGAAGGGGTGCTGTTCGTGCTCCTGGCGCTGCTGCTCAGCGGTGCCTGCACCGCTTTGCTGGCGCGCTGGTTTTTGCTGCGGTTGCAGGGTTTTACGGGCGACTGCCTGGGCGCCGTACAGCAAGTGGCCGAAATTGCGTTTTATCTCGGTGCGGCACTGGCCCTGGGCCCCGTGGGGCTCAGGGCGGGCGGCTGAACGTGCCCCAATTGTGGCTGGTGCGCCATGCGCCAGTGCTGGCGCCGCCGGGCATCTGCTACGGCCAACTCGATCTGCCGGTCGAGCTGGAAGCGACGGCGCGCTGCGCCGAACGGCTGGCAAGCACGCTGCCACGCACATTGCTGCACAGATCGGTACTGCGACATTCGACGCTACAAAGATGTGAGCTGCTTGCGCAAGCAGCATATGCGCTAAGGCCTGATTTCACCCTTAAATCTGACGGCCGCCTGCGCGAACTGAATTTTGGCGCCTGGGAAGGGCTGGCCTGGGCAACGCTGCCGCGCGCCGAGCTCGACACCTGGGCGGCTCAGCTGGCGACCTATGCGCCTGGCGGTGGCGAGCGGCTCATCGACATGCTGGCGCGCGTCGGCGCAGCCTTGCAAGAAGACAGCACCGTGGCCAGCGAGACGGGGTGCGACGTGGTGTGGATCGCGCACGCCGGCGTGGCACGCTGCGTGCAGTGGCTACTGGGCGAGCGTGCGCAAAGGGGCAATCCGCCCTGCTCTGCCCACTGGCCGGTGCACGCGCCTGCGCCGGGTGCCTGGGTGCTGTACCCGCTCCCGTTCAGCCCAAGCGCGGCGGTGCACCGCCCTCAGGAAGCGCATACCCGTCCGGCGCAGGGTGCTGCACAGGAGCAGACGCCATCGGCACCGATGGCGCCCCCTGGCCCAGTTTGAACTGCGCTGCCGCGCGCGAGAGCGCAGCCGCCTGCTCGCGCAGCGACTGCGCAGCAGCGGCTGATTGTTCGACCAGCGCGGCGTTCTGCTGCGTCATCTGGTCCAGATGGCGCACGGCCTGGCCGATCTGCTCGATGTTGTCGCGCTCTTCGGCGGCCGACGCACTGATCTCGCTGATGACATCCGAGACACGGCGCACGCTGCCAACGATCTCGGTCATGGTCTGGCCGGCCTGGCCCACGAGGCGCGCGCCATCTTCCACACGCTCGACCGAGGCGCCGATAAGCGACTTGATTTCCTTGGCCGCGTCGGCGCTGCGGCCCGCGAGGCTGCGCACTTCGCTGGCCACCACGGCAAAGCCGCGCCCCTGTTCCCCGGCCCGCGCCGCTTCGACGGCAGCATTGAGCGCCAGAATATTGGTCTGAAAAGCAATGCCGTCGATGACACCGGTGATGTCGGCGATCTTGCGCGAGCTGGTGCTGATCTGCTCCATGGTGCTGACCACCTGCCCGACCACTTCGCCGCCCCGGCCCGCCACGGCGCCAGCCTCACCCGCCGAAGCGCTGGCGCTGCGGGACGATTCCGCGTTGTGCTGCACGGTGCCAGTGAGCATGTCCATCGACGCGGCGACCTCCTCCAGGTTGGCTGCTGTCTGCTCGGTGCGCTGGCTCAGGTCGAGGTTGCCGGTGGCGATCTCGGCGCTGGCGGTCGAGATGTTGCCGGCTGCATCCTGCACCTGGCGCACCAGCGTGCGCAAGGACTCCTGCATGCGTCCCATGGTCAGTACCAGTTGGCCCAACTCGTCCAGACTGCGCGGCGCCTCGTCGTCGGAGAGGTCGCCGGCGGCAATCCGCTCGGCCAGCGCGCGGGCTTGTGCCAGCGAGGCGGTAATGGAGCGCAGCGTGAAAATGGTCAAGGGCAGCACAATGGCCAAGGCCAGCAGCACCGCCACGGCAACAGCAATCGCCAACAGGGAGGCGCGCGCATCGACCGCTGCACGCGCCTCATCCATGCGCGTTCTCGCCTGCGTCGCCAGGCCGGAGAGCAGCTGATCGCTGATCTCCATGTGGCCCTTGAACTTTTCGGCATACGCCGCGCCTCCCGCACCATCGAGCTGGGCGGCTTCGATTTGTGTGAACACGGGGGAAACGCCCTCGTCATATTGCTTGATTTCGGCAAGCGTTTTGTCGATGGCGCCTGTGAAATCTGCGTCCCCCGCCTTGTGCTCGCGTACCTTGCCCAGTTCGCTGCGCAGCGTATTCATGGATTTGGTCCAGAGTTCGCGCTGGGCGGCTACCTCCACGGCGTTGTTGAAGTTGAGGATGATGTCTTTTTCAACCCGCCGCACATCGCCCAGCGTGGTCCGCAACTCGGAAATATCCGTCAGCGTCTGCACATGCTGGTCAAAGAGCATGGCCACCGTGTCACGCGTGCGTTCCAGCCCCACATAAGCCAAGGCGCCCACCGCTACCAGCAGCAGCAACGAAAAAGCCGTGGCGAAATACAGGCGCGTACGGATAGAGAGCGTTTTGCCGGCAAGTGTGCTCATGAAGCCTCTGGTTTATTTACAACTTTTGACACTTGCAGCATAGCCAAATCTCGCACGGCGCACCTCGGGAAAGACCCTCTTCCCGAAGACGCACCTGGAAGTCTCTCACTTCATAAGAGTGCCTTATGCGATGGGGGTCAGCGGGACGTACAAACGCCCCCCGCCCTGCTGGAACTCCTGCGCCTTCGCCTGCAGGCCGTCGGCCAGCGCCTCGGTTTCGCTCAGGCCCTTTTTGGCCGCGAATTCGCGCACTTCCTGGGTGATTTTCATGGAGCAGAACTTCGGCCCGCACATGGAGCAGAAATGCGCCACCTTGGAGGCATCCTTGGGCAGGGTTTCGTCGTGGTATTCCTGCGCCGTCTCGGGGTCGAGGCCGAGATTGAACTGGTCCTGCCAGCGGAAATCAAAGCGCGCCTGGCTGAGCGCGTCGTCGCGGGCACGGGCACCGGGGTGGCCCTTGGCGACGTCGGCGGCGTGCGCGGCGATCTTGTAGGCGATGATGCCCTGCTTGACGTCGTCGCGGTCGGGCAGACCCAGGTGCTCCTTGGGCGTCACGTAGCACAGCATGGCGGTGCCCATCCAGCCGATCATGGCCGCGCCAATGGCAGACGCAATGTGGTCGTAGCCGGGCGCGATGTCGATGGTCAGCGGACCCAGGGTGTAGAACGGCGCCTCGTGGCAGGTCTTGAGCTGCTCGGTCATGTTGGCCTGGATCATGTGCATGGGCACATGGCCGGGGCCTTCGATCATGGTCTGCACGTCGTGCTTCCAGGCCACTTGGGTGAGTTCGCCCAGCGTGTGCAATTCGGCGAACTGGGCTTCGTCATTGGCGTCCGAGGCGCAGCCGGGGCGCAGGCCGTCGCCCAGGCTGAAGGCCACGTCGTAGCTCTTCATGATGTCGCAGATGTCCTCGAAATGCTCGTACAGGAAGCTCTCGCGGTGGTGTGCCATGCACCACTTGGCCATGATGGAGCCGCCACGCGAAACGATGCCGGTGCGCCGCGCTGCCGTGAGGTGGATGTAGGCCAGGCGCACGCCCGCGTGGATGGTGAAATAGTCCACGCCCTGCTCGGCCTGCTCGATCAGGGTGTCGCGGAAGATTTCCCAGGTCAGGTCCTCGGCGATGCCGCCGACCTTTTCGAGCGCCTGGTAGATCGGCACGGTGCCGATGGGCACGGGCGAGTTGCGCACGATCCAGTCGCGCGTGGTGTGGATGTTCTTGCCGGTCGAGAGATCCATCACGTTGTCGGCGCCCCAGCGGATGGCCCAGACGAGTTTTTCGACCTCTTCCTCGATGCTTGAGGTGACGGCGGAGTTGCCGATGTTGGCGTTGATCTTGACCAGGAAATTCCGGCCAATCGCCATCGGCTCCACCTCGGGGTGGTTGATGTTGGCGGGGATGATGGCGCGGCCGCGCGCCACTTCATCGCGCACGAACTCGGGCGTGATGATCTTCGGAATCATGGCGCCCAGGGGGTTGCCGGCCAGGCGCTGCTCGCGAGCGGCGTCCTGCTGGTACTGCGCCATCCATTCGCGCTTGCCGTTTTCGCGCAGCGCCACGTATTCCATCTCGGGCGTCACGATGCCTTTGCGGGCATAGTGCATCTGCGTCACATTGGCGCCGCTCTTGGCGCGCAGCGGCTGGCGCTGCAGGCCTGCGGCCTCAATGCGCAACTGGGCCAGGCGCACCGCGTCTTCGCTCTTGCTGCCGTCGTCCAGCGCCACGGGCGGTCGCCCCTGGTAGCGCTCGGTGTCACCGCGTGCTTCGATCCAGCCGCCGCGAACGCTGGCCAGGCCGCTGCGCACATCGATCACAGCCTGCGGGTCGGTGTACGGGCCCGAGGTGTCGTACACGCTGACCTGCTCGCCGTTGGTGAGCGCGATGTCCCGCACGGGCACACGCAGCTCGGGGTGCAGGGCGCCAGCAAGGTACTGTTTGCGCGACGCGGGAAAGGGCTCGCGCGCACGTGCCAGCAGGCTGGCGAAAGATTCACGGGCAAGGGGTTCGGGGGCGTTCATGGCAGGTCTCCTACGGTCCGGTGGATGGATGCTCCGGACTGAACCTGCGCCTCCCGCAGAGGTGGTGTGCACCAGGGGGACGGCGTGCAGGCCTTATGGGGACGGCACGCAGACAGGGAGATCGGCTCTTCTTCCGCCGGTATGAACCGGATCAAGTTCGTCGGGTTCGCCAGGGAGCCTGTTGTCAGGCCCCCGGCATCTCAGCGCATCAGCACACCCCGGAGCAGGGGCGAGTGTACTGCCCTACGCATGCCCGTGCGCGCCGGCCTCAGGCAAGGCGGTCGATAAAGAGCACCGCAAAGAAGAACAGGCCAGCGATCACGGTCCATTTGAGGATCACCAGACCAAAGCGCCGGTACCGCAGCTGCCCGGTTGCGGCGTAGAAGGCAAAAAAGACCGCTGCCGTTAGCAGCAGGATAAAAACCAAGGTACGGGCGATGAACACGCCTGCGGCCTACCAGGCACGCACGGGCTGCGCGAACCCGCGCGGCGCCTGGCGTTCGTCGTCGAAGGTAACGACATCCCAGGCGTCCCGCTGCGCCAGCAGCTCGCGCAGCAGCAGGTTGTTCATGGCATGGCCCGAGCGAAACGCGCTGTAGGCAGCAAGCAGGGGTTTGCCGACCAGGTACAGGTCGCCCATGGCGTCGAGGATCTTGTGCTTCACAAACTCGTCGTCGTAGCGCAAGCCATCGGCATTCAGTACCTTGTAGTCGTCCATGACGATGGCGTTGTCCAGCCCGCCACCGAGCGCCAGGCCGTTCGAGCGCATCATTTCCACGTCACGCGTGAAACCAAAAGTGCGGGCCCGTGCGATGTCGCGGCTGTAGTTGCCCGCACCCAGGTCGAATTCGACCCGCTGCCCCGTGGAATCGACCGCCGGGTGGTCAAAATCAATCTCGAAGCTGAGTTTGAAGCCGTGGTAAGGCGCCAGACGCGCCCATTTGACAGCCGCGCCTGTGCCCTGGCGAACTTCCACGGCTTGCTTCACCCGAATGAAACGTCGTGGCGCCTTTTGCAACTCGATACCGGCGCTTTGCAACAGAAACACAAAGGAAGCCGAGGAGCCATCGAGGATCGGCACCTCTTCTGCCGTGATGTCGATGTAGAGGTTGTCGATGCCCAACCCTGAGCAAGCCGACATCAAATGCTCCACCGTGTGCACCTTGGCCGCGCCCACGCCAATGGTGGAGGCCAGCCGCGTGTCGGTCACCGATTCGGCGGACACGGGGATATCCACCGGTTGCGGCAGATCGATACGGCGGAACACGATGCCGGTGTCGGGCGCAGCGGGCCGCAGCGTCAGTTCGACGCGCTGGCCGCTGTGCAGACCGACGCCAACGGCACGTGTAAGCGCCTTGATGGTGCGTTGCGGGAGCATCCGGGCATTTTAGGTTCGATGGCGCAGTTTTGCTGCACTGCGCCATCGGGACCCGTTTAGTCTGCCTGCTTGCGCAGAAAGGCCGGAATCTCCAGATCGTCCATGCCGCCGGACGACAGTGCATCTACACGCGCCGCAGCGGAATTGCGGTTGGTCCGCCAGACGCTCGGCACGGCCATGTTCCCGTAGTCGGCGCTTCCTGCCTGACCTAGGCCCCCCATCGCATTGGCGGGCATCTGGTAGGCGATGTTGTCGGTTCCGGTGCGCAGACCTTGCACCACCGAAATCGGCTGGCGGCGCGCGTTCTGGCGAGCCAGGCCGGTGGCCACCACCGTGACGCGGATGTCTTCGCCCAGGCTCTCGTCGTAAGCGGCGCCGAAAATCACGTGTGCATCGGTCGAGGCATACGCGTTGATGGTGCTCATGGCCAGGCGCGACTCCGCCAGCTTGAGGCTGCCCTTGCTCGCCGTCACCAGCACCAGCACGCCCTTGGCACCCGAGAGGTCTATGCCTTCGAGCAACGGGCAGGCAATGGCCTGTTCGGCCGCAATGCGCGCGCGGTCCGGACCGCTGGCCGTGGCCGTGCCCATCATGGCCTTGCCGGGTTCGCCCATCACGGTACGCACGTCTTCGAAGTCGACGTTCACCTGGCCGTATTCGTTGATGATCTCGGCGATACCGCCCACGGCATTTTTCAGCACGTCGTTGGCATGGGCAAAGGCTTCTTCCTGCCGAACGTCGTCACCCAGCACGTCGAGCAGCTTTTCATTGAGCACCACGATCAGCGAATCGACGTTGGCTTCGAGTTCTGCAAGGCCGTCATCGGCGTTCTTCATGCGCCGGCCACCTTCCCATTCGAAAGGCTTGGTCACCACGCCGACGGTGAGGATGCCCATCTCCTTGGCGATGCGTGCGATCACGGGTGCGGCGCCCGTTCCCGTGCCCCCGCCCATGCCGGCCGTGATGAACAGCATGTGGGCGCCCGAAATCGCATCGCGGATGTCATCCACCGCGGCTTCGGCGGCGTCGCGTGCCTTCTCGGGCTTGCTGCCCGCACCCAGGCCGCTCTCGCCCAGCTGGATGGCGCGGTGCGCCGAGCTGCGCATCAGGGCCTGTGCGTCGGTGTTGGCACTGATGAACTCCACGCCCTGGACGGCGCGCGCAATCATGTGTTCGACGGCGTTGCTGCCGCCACCGCCGACCCCGATCACCTTGATCTGGGTGCCCTGGTTGAATTCTTCGGTTTCGATCATTTCGATGGGCATGTTGTGACTCCTGGTACTGCTGACGGGTTTTGAATGGGTGGCAAGACAAAAAAACAAATGTGAGGTGGGCGCCATCGCCCGCGATGCCGGCCGGCAGCGCAGCTTCTGCGCCTTCGGGGCGGGGGG